>DATMKO010000403.1:0-9951 GCA_035571175.1 Steroidobacteraceae bacterium
GGACGAAGGCATTCGCTTCGATGCGACGTTGGAGGCGATCTCGGCGGTCAAGTTGCTGCAAGAAAATGGCGTGATATCGGCCGCCAACGCCAGCCAGATTTGCGATGGCGCGAGCGGGGCGTTGATCGTGAATGAGCGGGCGTTGAAAACCCACAAACTCACGCCGCTGGCGCGCATCGTCACTCTGACGGTGACGGCGGGCGATCCCGTGATCATGCTGGAGGAACCGATTTCCGCAACCCGCCGCGCCCTTAAGCGCGCGGGGATGTCGATCGACGACATTGATCTATACGAGGTCAATGAGGCGTTTGCATCGGTGCCCCTGGCGTGGCTAAAAGAAACCGGCGCCAATCCCGCGAAACTCAATGTCAATGGCGGTGCCATAGCGCTTGGTCACCCACTCGGCGCATCCGGTACCAAGCTCATGGCGACATTGACGCATGCGCTGCGCGCCCGCGGCAAACGCTATGGTCTGCAGACCATGTGCGAGGGGGGCGGGGTCGCCAACGTCACCATCGTCGAACGCATGTAGGGTCGCTCGAACTCACTTGTTTGCGGGGGATCCGCGCGCGCTCTCCTGGCGCCGCGTGGCCAGCACCGTTCGGATCATGCCGTAGAGAAACGCCGTCGTCAGGCCGAACAGGATCATGCCGTTCAAGGCCTCGAGCGCGCCCATGAGCTGCCAGTGATCCGCGAGCCGAAAGGGTTCGTGACCGTAGGTCGTCATCGCACTCAACGAATACAGCAGGGCGGATTTGCCGTCAGGAAGTGCGCCGAGGAAGCGATAAACTGCCGCCCATATTCCGGCCTCGATGCCGTGCAGAATGATCGCGAACAGCGTGCCGCAGCCCATGACAAGGGCGAACGCAAACAGAAACCTCTGGGTTCTTCTCAGGAAGCGCATCGCCTGGATGACTCTTTCGTTGATGAATACCAGGCCGATGACGTGGAAGATCACCGTGACGACGATCAACGGCAGGCTCCAGGCCCAGTTGCCGTCCCAAACTGTTGCAGTGTCCATTGCCACCTTGGCGCTGGCGGGCCGACCCGCCGGTACGCGAATGCTAACCTACCGGCGGATCCATCGACACCATCGCTAGCCCAAGGCCACGGGAACAAACAGACGAACATCGCCGCGCTGAATGAGCAGCGCGATTTGCTTGTCGTGTCCCTGCACCATCTTGCGCAATTGCTCAACGCTTTGCACCGGCGTGCCGTCGACCGACAGCACCACATCGCCGGCCTGAATACCCGCCTCGGCCGCGCGGCCCTGGGCAGCTTCGACGACGAGACCGCCGGGAACGCCGGCCTGCTGCCGTTCGTCCTGATTCAAGGGACGCAGTGCCAGCCCCAACCGGGCAGGTGCCGATGCACCCGCACCTGAACTGTCATCGGCGGTGACTTCTTTCGATGCGCTGCCGATGGTTGCCGTCAAGTCGATCGATTTGCCGTCGCGCCAGATCTCGAGCGTCGCCTTGTCGCCGGGAGTCGCGACGCCGACCCGCGCTGACAGTTGACCGGCATCCACTATCGGGCTGCCGTTGAACTTGAGGATGACATCGCCCACCTTCACGCCGGCCTGAGCCGCGGCGCTGTCGGGGACCACCTTTGCCACGAGCGCGCCGTTCGGCGATTTGAGCTTGAACGAGTCCGCCAGTGATTGATCGAGCGTTTGCACCTCGACGCCCAGCCGCGAATGGGCCACCTTGCCTGTCTTCACGATCTGGTCCTTGATCTGCACCGCCAGATTGATGGGAATGGCGAACGACACGCCTTGATAGCCGCCGGAATTGGTGTAGATCTGTGCGTTGATGCCCACCACCGAACCATTGGCGTCAAACAAAGGCCCGCCGGAGTTGCCGGGATTGACAGCCGCGTCCGTCTGAATGAAGGGCACGTAGCCGTCGCCGGGCAGCGAACGGCCTTTCGCGCTGACAATGCCAGCCGTCGCCGTCTCTTCGAGACCGAAAGGCTCGCCGATGGCGAGCACATAGTCGCCCACGCCCAGCTGATCGGAATCACCGATACGGACGGCCGGGAAGTCATGACCATCGATCTTCAGCACGGCGATGTCGCTGCTTTTGTCGGCGCCGAGAACCTTGGCTTTGAATTCGCGATGGTCGGAAAGTTTGACGGTGACTTCCTTTGCGCCGTCCACCACGTGCGCGTTGGTCAATACCAGCCCGTCGGACGAGATGAGAAACCCGGAGCCCTGGGCGTGCTGCACGCCATGGTGTTGTCGCGGCATCGGCTGCCCGCGAAAAAATTGTCCGAGGGGGTTGTCGTCGCCGTTCGGGTCGCCGAAACCGAACTCCTGCGGCGCAGCAGTGTTCATTGGACCGGCGGTTGTGATGCCGACCACTGCGGCCTGATTGCGCGCCACGATCGCGCGATAGTTCGGCGCTGTCATCATCGGTATCACCGCGGCCGGCGGCGCGTCGCGGCTTGAATCAACGGCAGCGGCGGTCGTCGGCGAAGCCGCTGACTGCAACAGAGCGGGGGCGGACAGGCCCGTGGCGGTGCCGACCGCGAGCAAGCCTACCGCCGACCATACCAATGTACCGGTGCGAATTTGCATCATGATCTCCTGAATAGTGAAGAGCTGCTGCTCTTGGGTGGCAGCTTCGCATGTCTTCCTTAAGGCAATCTTAAACGCCCCCTGGAAAGCTCACGGCGACGTGCAGACCCCCGCCCGGCGCCGCGTCGAGGAGAATGTCGGCATGGTGGCGTTCGGCGATGGCCTTGACGATGGCCAGCCCCAGCCCGGTGCCGCTTTCCTGTGCCGCCGCGCGGCGATAGAAACGATCGAACACCCGCTGCCGATCCGCCGGGGCGATTCCAGGGCCGCTGTCGGTGACCTCGAGCAGCGCTCCCTGTGCCGATGAGCGACAGCGAACCTGCACGGTTCCGTACGGCGGGGTGTAGCGCACCGCATTGTCAACCAGGTTGCGAACCAGCGTGCGCAGCGCTTCACCATCTCCGCGAACCCGAACCTGAGGCGCGGCGTCGAGACTCAAATCGATGTTGCGCGCGACCGCCAGGTCGTGGGTATCCGTGATTCCTTGCGCGGCCACGGCGCTCAAATCGAGGGTCGCGAATTCGCCGGCCGTCTCCTGCGGATCGCTGCGCGCCAAAGCCAGCAGCTGTTCCACCAGGTGAATCGCGCGTTCGACCGCCGCGCCGAGGCGCGCGCGTGCTTCGACTCGTGCCGACTCGTCTGGTGCGCGATCGAGAAGTTGCAGCTGCAGCCGCAGGGCGGTAAGCGGCGACCGCAGCTCATGGGCGGCATCGGAAATGAAGGCGCGCTGGGTATCGAAGGCCTGTTGCAGCCGCGCCAGCAGCCGATTCAGTTCGCCGACCAGCGGCTCGATCTCACGCGGCAAATTGGCGCGCTTCAGGGGCCGCAGGCTGCGCACATCGCGCCTCTGCACCTCGGCTGTCACATAGCGCAGCGGCAGCAAGCCGCGGCTCACGATCCATGCGACAGCGGCGATCATTATCGGCAGCAGCAGTATCAGCGGTATCACGACCCGCTCCGCGGCGGCGCGCGCCAGTTCTTCGCGAACCCGCAGCGGTTGGGCAATCTGAATCACGCCGTCCGCCGTCTGCAGGCCGTAAGCCCGCCACGGCTCGCCGCGCAATGACAAATCCGCATAACCGAGAATTGTCTGGTTGATCATGGGTAGACCGCGCCGCGACAAATAGGTGCGCGCCCCAAAAAGATCCCAGATCTGAATCACGAAATCCGTGTCGCCTTGATCCGGGGGCACTTCGATGCGCGGCGCCAGCGAAATCTGGCCGCGCAACGACAGCGCCATCTGGCGCAGCTGGTAATCGAAAAGAGTCGACGTTTCATTCAGCACGCGTCGATAGGTGACCCCGGCCGCAAGCAGCGAGATCAGCGCCACGAGTATTATCAATGCGATCAGGAGCCGCGCGCGGATCGATGTCATGCTTTGGGAACGAAGTAGCCGACACCGCGCAAGGTTCGAATGACATCGCTGCCCAGCTTGCGCCGCAGGCCATGAATGTACACCTCGACGGCATTGCTGCCGATTTGCTCGTCCCAGCCATACAGACGATCTTCGAGCTGCGATCGGGACAATACGGCGCCCGGCCGCTGCAAAAGCGCTTCCAGCACCGCGTACTCGTGCGCCGACAGACTCACCGGCGCGCCGTTGCGCTCAATGGTGCGCGCCGCCAGATCCAGGCGCAGGTCGCCATGTTGGATGGTGGAGTCGCCGCGTCCGGTCGCGCGGCGAAGTACCGAGCGCATGCGCGCCATCACCTCATCGAGATCAAAGGGCTTGACCACGTAGTCGTCGGCGCCGGCATCGAGGCCTGCAATGCGATGTTGGATCTCATCGCGGGCGGTGAGAATGATCACCGGCGTTTTATCGCCGCGTTTGCGCAGTTCGCGCAGCACATCGATGCCATCGCGATGCGGCAGTCCGAGATCGAGCAGCATCACATCGAATGCCGAAGTCTTCAAGGCGGCGGCAGCGCTGCCGCCGTCGCGCATCCAATCAACCGCGAACCCCGCCTGGCGAAGCGCCGTTTGCAGGCCTTGCGCGATCATGCCATCGTCCTCGACGAGCAACACTCGCATATTGAAGCCTTTTCAGAATACCGCATTGTATGCGAGGAAAGCTCTAGTTTAAGATGCACGCTCGCGCGTATCGATATCGACAGGCCGCAATGGCGATTTTTTCACGCAGGGCAAGGGGGATGACGATGAAAATCAAGACGGGCTTCGGCGCGTTGTTGGCGATGACCGCATTCGCGATCGTACAATCGGCAAGCGCCGCCGATGTAACGGGCACCTGGATCATGGCGGTGGAAACCGGGGCTGGCAGCGGCACGCCGACATTCGTGCTCGTGCAAAAGGGCGACGCGCTCACCGGCAGCTACAAGGGGCAGCTCGGCGAAGCGCAGGTGACCGGAACCGTCACGGGCAACGACATCGTCATCGAATACAAGGTGGACGCGCAAGGCCAAACGCTCGCAGTGAAGTACTCGGGCAAGGTTGACGGCAATTCGATGAGTGGCAAGGTATCGCTTGGCCAGTTTGGCGAAGGCACCTTCAAGGGCACCAAGCAGTAAAACACGCCCAGATTGCATAAGATCGGGGTATCAAGGGGCTTAAGGCCAAGGGCCCCTTGATGCCCGGCCGGTTCTAAGGAATGGCCGCAAAGCGGACGGCGAATCGTGACGCCGGTCTCAACCTGTGCGGCAGTTCTCATCTTTCATATTTGTTCTTATGACAGTGCCTGTTGGGGCGCTGCGGACGCATGCAAATGTGACTCAAAGCATGTCGGCAACCCTTCATTTGCCGGACTCTTATTGTGTTAAGCGACGCTCAAACATTCGTGGCTGGCGAATGATGGCCGCAGCGCAACACAACCGCATTATGGCGATCGCGATATGGGACTATAACGATGCCGAAGAGTCTGAGAAAACATGAGCTTACCGCGCCGGAGCCGCCGGACCAAGCGGCAGTCCAATCGGTCAAGAAAAAAACCAAACTAGCGGTGCTTCTTGTCACCGGCGACGATGCCCTGTGGCCGCAGATTGGCGCCGCGCTGAGCGCCGACTTGATCCTCAAGCAGCTCGATTCCATCGATGAGCTCGTCGGCTCCACGCCGTCGGGGCAACCTGCCATTGTCCTCTGGGATGCCCGCAACCAGGCGGATCCCGCGAATGTACTGTCGCGCCTGCATTTGCATTCTCCGCGTTTTGCCATCGTCGCACTCGACGATGCAAGCAGTGCCGATGCATGGCACGTTCCGATTCAACACCGGCAAGTCGTCGCGCATCTGGCGCTGCCGATCGCCGCCGATGGTTTGGCGCAAGCACTGGCGAGCGCACACGAGGAAGTGAACTCGCGTCTGGCGCTGTTGGGCGACGAAACGGCGCCATCCGCGACGTCCGGCAGCTCCAGCAGCGCCAAAAGACCGCCCTGGTTGGGACCCGCCATCATCGCCGGCGTGCTCATCGTCGCCGCCGCGGCCTTCATGCTTGCGCGCAATGGCGCGCCCGAAACCAAACCAGCAGCGGCGCCGCCGATCGCTGCGAACAACACGGCCGCCAACACCGCCGCGGCGCCTTCGCCCGTCAAATCGCGCGCGGAGGCGGATGCGAAAGTGGATGAGCTCATCGAGAAAGCCCAGCGCGCCATGCTCGATCGGCATTTCATAGATCCCGCGGCGGGCAGCGCTCTATCGCTGTATCGGGAAGTATTGATCATCGAACCCGACAACGGCGAAGCCTTGCAGGGATTGCAGCGCCTCTCGGAGATTTTGATTGCGCGCGTGCAATCGGCTCTCGACGACCGCAAGTTCGACGTTGCGTTGCAGTTTTTGGAGAGTGCAAGAAGCATCGATGCCAATGATCGCCGCCTGTCGGCACTCGATGAGAAGATCGCGAGCCTGCGGGCGGAACTCGGACCGGCGCAAATCATGGCCGCGATCAATGCGCAAAATTTCGACCGCGCAACGCAGCTCATCGACGAGGCGGCGCGCACGAAATTCCTGCCCAGTGCCAAATTGGCGCAGCTGCGCGAAGAGGTGCATCGGCGCCGCGACGAATTCGACGCCGGCCGCCTGCTCAAACTCGTCGAAGCGCGCGTCCAGCAGGATCATTTGATCGATCCGCGCAACGACAGCGCGGTCTACTATCTCGAACAGGCAAAGCAGGCCGGCGCGGATGCGGCGGATCTGCAGAGCGCCAAGGAGGAAGTGCTCAAGCGGCTGACGCAGATGGCGCACACGGGCATTGAGCAGCGCCGCTTCAGCGATGTTGAGCGTGTGCTCGCCGAGATGCGCGCCGTGGCGGCACCGGCCGCGACGGTTACCGGTCTACAGCGTGAGTTGAGCGTCGCACGAGCCCAGCCGGCGGCGCAGAAACCCGAGCAACCGCAATACCTGGAGCTGGCGCAGGCGCGGCTCGCTCAAGGAAAACTGACCGAACCCGACAATGACAGCGCGCTCTACTACCTCAATCAGCTGCGCGCGGCGGATCCGAAAAACAGCGCCGTTGCGCAGCTATCAGGCGCGGTGCAAGCGCAGATTCTCGACCGGGCGAACGCGGCGCTGGGCGCCAACGACATGGAAAAAGCCGAGGCGCTGGCGCAAATGGCGGCCGAAGTAGGCGGCTCGCCCGACCTTGACGCGTTCAACGGAAAACTGCGCCAGCGGATCGCGATGAGCGACTTGCCGCAGGTGGCGGAGAAGACCTTGACGCGCGTCAACAAGCTCGAAGTCCAGTATCCGACACGGGCCATGCAGGACAACGTGGAGGGCTGGGTTGAACTGGGCTATACGGTTGCCGCCAATGGTTCGGTCACGAACGTCAAGATAGTCGGCTCGCAGCCCGCGAACATTTTCGACGCCGCAGCGACGCGGGCGGTGGGCCGGCTGCGTTACAAGCCGCCGTTGAAGGACGGCAAGCCGATCTCTGTCGGCACCATGGTGCGCATCGTGTTCGTCGTTCCCAAGTAGCTGAGAGCGCCATGACCACCCAGACACAACGTACACTGACTGACGCGCCGAACCCGGTTGAACGGGGTCGCGCTCTGTGTCTCGTCGTGCACGATGAGTTGGAATTGCGACTGCGTCTGGCGGCACTGGTACGCCGCGCAATTCCCAAAATCGACGCGGACACCGTCACCCGCGCGGGTTTTGACGCAATATCGATCGAACGGCTGCGTGCTTATGTTGCCGTGATGTTCATCGTCGAATTCAGCCCGCCGGAGGCTGCGGCCGCCGCTCTGCTATCCCTCGAGCTGCTGCACAAACGGGCACCGAACCTGCCTATTTTCGTGTTTGCGCGCGGCGGCAATGAACGCACCGCCGCGCGTGCAATGAAATTGGGCGCGAGCGACTACTGGCCGATACATTCGGTGATTGTCGGCGAACTATGCAGCGCGCTGCAGCCGTTGATCGAACCGCCGCAGACCGCAATCGCCGCCACGGCCCCGCTGGTGGACAAATGGCGGCAGCCGGAAATCGCCGGCTATGCGCTGCTGAAAAGAATCGCGCAGTCCGCTGCGGCCAGCGTCTATCTCGCGCGCAACGCGGAGTTCGCGAGTCCCGTTGCCTTGAAAATCCAAGCGATCAAGGGCCAGCAGGTCGTTTCGATAGCCGATCGCGAGAGATTCGCCAAAGAGTGCGAAATTCTATCCAAGCTCAATCACCGCTCCATCGCCAACGTGCTTGATTACGGCATCACCGATGACTACTTATATCTCGCCCTGGAATACTTCCCTTGCGGCAGCTTGCGCGAGCGGCTGAAACACCCGGTAAGCGAGGCCGATGCAGTCAACTATGCGCATCAGATCGGCGAGGCGCTGCAGATAGTGCATGCCGCGCGCATCGTGCATCGCGACTTGAAGCCGTCGAATCTAATGCTGACCAATGAAAATCGCCTGGTATTGATCGATTTCGGATCCGCGCGCACGCAGTTCATGGCGAGCGATCTGACGCGCTCCGAGGATTGCACCGGAACGCCTTACTACGTTTGTCCGGAGCAGATCGACGACCGCGAACCGGATGCGCGCGGCGATCTGTACAGCCTCGGAGTCGTGCTGTTCGAAATGCTTTCGGGCACGCTGCCGTATCTGGGAAAAACGCTAGCCGACATCCTCGCCGCGCATCGCTCGGCGCCGATCCCGCGATTACCCGAGCATCTGAAGGCTTACCAGGCGATCGTCGACCGCTTGTTGGCGAAAGCGCCGCAAGATCGATACGCGTGCGCCGCGGAATTTCTCGATGCCTTGGACGGCGTGCGTGTGCAAATCGGCAATCAGAAATCCAGCAACTCATAGCGGAGCAATCGATTCATGAACCGTGGTCCCGATAAAAGGAAAATGCCTCGCCTGTCTGCCGGCGGTCTGGTGGTGCTGGTCATCATTCTCGCTTTCAGTTTCGTCGCGGTGGTGCTGATACCGGGTCTGGAACTTGCCAGTGAATTGGCCGACAGCACCCTGACGCTCAAATTTGTCGGACAGCAACAACGCAATCCCGCCTTGATTCGCGCCTCGCTGGATGCGATGCACGACCGCCTGACCAATCGCGGCTATATCCAGGAATCCCTGGATCAGCTGCGGGATGCGAGTACCAAGCTCGAAGCGGGTCTGAAGGAAATGAATGCGCCGCGACCGGCCAGCTGGTTTGCCATGGCCGGCGACACCGCCGCGTCGGGCGAGCCGATTTCCGGAAAACACGCCGCAGCGCTGCGCGAGCTTTGGGTCAAGGAGAAGGAAGTCCTCGACCCGCTGCTGAGATTCCAGGGAGTGCCTTACCAGGACAACGAGTCCACCGGTACCGTCCTCAACGACAGCGGCAAGCAACTGGAGCGCGACGTGAGCGCCGCCATCCGCAGCAGCCGGCGCGTCGTGCAGATGATTGACAACGAATTGACGGCAATCGTTACCGACTTGCAGACCGGAAATGCGCGCTCCGCCACGCAATTGCGCTTCGTCATGCTGGTGGGCCTGCTGATCGCGGTCGTGCTGGCGGGGCTGGTCACGGTTTTGCTGCTTGCGCGGCAGCGGCAGGACGCGACGCTGCGCGAGGCGCGCCAGCAGACCACCGACATTCTGCGCACGGTCAAGGACGGCCTGTTTTTGCTCGATGAGAACCTCATGATCGGCGCCTCTTACTCCAGCGCCTTGGAATCGCTGTTTCAGCGCAGCGACTTCGGCGGGCTGCATTTCGAGCAACTGCTCAAGGGTATCGTGTCGGAGAAGACTCTAACGACCGCGGTGAAGTTCGTCGGCGTCCTTTGGTCGGAGCGCACCAAGGAGAACCTAGTCAAGAGCATCAATCCCCTGGGTGAGGTCGAAGTGCACTTCGACTCGGGTCAGGGCAAGCTCTCGACGCGCTATCTGCAATTCGAATTCCACCGGGTGCGCGTCGACGGCAAGATCACTCACGTGTTGGTTTCCGTGTC
>DATMKO010000404.1:0-8372 GCA_035571175.1 Steroidobacteraceae bacterium
GCCACGGTCAATTCCTTTCAGCTGTTTCCCAAGTGGTCACCGTGGCAGGACCTCGATCCGAACATGCATCAGAGCGCGCAAGGACCGCGCGACGGCGTCGGCGCGAAACTGGTTTGGTCGGGCAATGACAAAGTCGGCTCCGGCACGCAGTTGATCACCGACGCCGCTCCCGACCGATCGGTGGCCAGCGATCTTGACTTCGGCAATGGGGTCGCGAAATCGCTGCTGACGCTGACTCCCGAAGGACCGGCAACGCGGGTCACCTGGACGCTCGACGTCGACATGGGCGCCAATCCCATCGGTCACTACGTTGGCCTCACAATGGATCGCATGATCGGACCTGACTTCGCGCGCGGCTTGAGCAATCTCAAGACCCTGCTCGAGAGCATGCCGAACGTCGATATCGCGGGATTCAGTGCGCAAGAGGTGCAAATGATCCCGGCGCCCATTTTGTTGGTGGCCGAATCGTCGGCGGCGGCGCCAAATGCGATCGCAAACGCCTACATGGACGGCTTCACGAAAATTGCCAAATTCATGGCCAAGCGCAAGCTTCATCAGAAAGGTGCGCCGCTCGGAATCGATGGCGCCGCGACGCCGGCCAGCTACTCGTTCGACGCCGGCATTCCCGTGGACCGCGGCGATGTCGCCAGCGCGGATGGCGTGCGCGCCACCCAAAGCTACGCGGGCAAGGCATTGAAGACCATCCATCTAGGTCCTTACGACGGCCTGCCAAAAACCGAGGCGAAACTTCGCGCCTATATCGCGGCGCACGGCTACGCGCAAAACGGCGCCACATTCTCGTCGTTCGTCGATGACCCCGGAAGCGTTCCGATCGAGACCTTGCGAACCGAGGTTTACGCCCCGATCAAGTAGCGCCGGCTCGCTGCTATACCCTCGTGCCGCTGAAGGTGGCGCTGCCCAAGAGGTTGCGGGCGGTGCCGCTGATGTGATCGCCGTCTAACGTCGCGGTAAACTTGAAACTCAAGCGCATCGGCTTGGTAATGCTTGCCGACCACTTGAGTTCATTGCCCTCGGCCTTGCCGTCTTTGATCGCGACGTGGTGATCGGCGTCGGACAGCGAACCGGTCACGTTCTTGCCCTCGACATGCAACTCGAGCACCCCCGACTTGTCGCCCAGCGGCGTTTTGATCGTGATGTTCCACTTGCCTCGCAGCATCGCTCCCCCGCTTGCTATGCGCAGGCCTGTGGTTGCCGGGGACACGCTCCGCTGCGCGGACAAATGACGCTCGCCTGCGAGCCGAGAGCATCGGCGACCCATGAGATGTTGAGCACCTGCGAGGCGGCGCGAATGGCGGCGCTCGCCTTGGGAGGAATTGCGCCGTCGCCGCCGCCGCGGCGGCATGAATCTGCGACCTCATCGACGATGTCATCGCCGTCAAAGCCCTGCGCGTCCAGCGCCGGCAGCAAATCCACGCCGACGGACAGTACGTGCGACTCGTCCGAAGCATCCTGGGTCAAGAACGAGTGGCAGCAATACAGGCGCGCGCGTTTGCCGTCCTGCATCACCGAGATCTGCGATTTCGGCGTCTGCACCGAAGGTGCATCGGGCGTATTCAGGAGTCGAAATACCGCCCAGCGCGGACAGGGGTCCGACACCAGGCTCATATTGCCCCATGGCAATGGAATTCCATTGCCGCGATACACGGCGCGTAGATAGCCGGGCGGATAGGCATCAAAAAAATGCCAGTGCCGATAGGGCGACACTGCCGTCATGCGGCGCATCACCAGCGCCGGCGTCACACCGACTTTGTGGCAGGAGGTCACGCTGTGAGCCTCGCGGATCAGAAAGCGCCGAAACGGAATACGTGGGCAGAGCAGCGCGCCGGCGAAGAAGCTGCACTCGAAGTCGCGCCAGGCATACAGCACGTCCTGCGCCCCCATGCCGCCGGCCGAGCCGCCCGATTCGCCATCGGCCAAATGCGCGGCGCTGTGCGGGGATATCACGCCATCGCCGTTGTGCAGAATCTTGTGTCCGATGAAAAACGCCAGTTCGTACTTCAAGCGCTCCTCCTGGCTGCGCAGGCGTTTATTGATCAGCACGGTTCCCGGCGGATGAAACTGCGAGCGCACCAAAGCGCCGCTGGGTTTGCGGCCGTCGCCGTCAAACCATTTGATGTCCAAGCCATGGCGTTTGCCTATCGCCATCACGGCATCCAAGGTCAGGGGCATCTGCCGATTGCCGCATTCCTCGGCCGCGCGTTCGATATCGGGGAAATTGTTGTGCCGGGTCTCCTGCCAGACGCGAATCAACAGTTGCGCGAATTGCCGGCCGGTGGTGCCGGTCTGGGATAACAGTTCCGGCAACGCGTTTTGCAGCAGTTCATGCGAAAACAAGAATGCCGGCTCCAGCGGCATGGCTTCGAGGCCGCCGCGCTCGCGGGGCGCGGGAGCGACTTCGACATCAGTGTTCTCATCGAGGAACCAGCGCGCCTCCTTGCTGAAGATGCCGGCCAGCATGTCGAGCATTTCCGCCGACGGCATGCGCTTGCCATTTTCGACCATGCTGAGGTAGGACACCGACGGCGCGCCGCCGGCATCGACCTGCACGCAGCGCGCCGAGAGTTCGTCCAGGGTCAGGCCGTTGCGTTTGCGCAGCGAACGCAGTTTCGCCCCCAGAAAATGCCCCTGCCGAATCAGGCCTGCCATGTCTTCCTAGTGAAATTCACACTGTGAAATTTCTAATGTGTAAATCCGCAGTTTGAACACTTTAAACTTACCTCCTCCCGGGACGCAAGTTCGGCCCATTTGAACCTTAAGGAGACTGACTTGAGCCAGCAGACACTGAACCGATGGCATGGTGTGGAACGCCCCTATAGCGAGGCTGAGGTGGCCCGGTTGCGCGGTTCTGTGCGCATCGAGTATTCCCTGGCGCGTTTGGGTGCCGAGAAATTCTGGCGTTTGCTGCATAGCGAGCCGGTCGTGGCGGGCTTGGGCTGCATGACCGGAAACCAGGCCGTTCAGACCGTCCAGGCGGGCCTCAAGGCCATTTATTGCTCCGGTTGGCAGGTCGCGGGCGATGCCAATTCGGCCGGCGAGGTATATCCGGACCAGAGTCTTTACCCGGTCGACTCGGTGCCGAAGATGGTCGAGCGCATCAACAACGCCTTGCTGCGTACCGATCAAATCCATCACATGGAGGGCAATCACGACATCGACTGGCTCGCCCCCATCATCGCCGATGCGGAGGCCGGATTCGGCGGCAACCTCAACGCCTTCGAGCTCACCAAGGCACTGATCCGGGCCGGCGCCGCGGCGGTGCATTTCGAAGATCAGTTGTCGTCCGCCAAAAAGTGCGGCCATCTGGGCGGCAAGGTGTTGGTCTCGACTGCCGAGGCGATCAACAAGCTGGTAGCTGCGCGCCTGGCGGCCGACGTCATGGGGGTGCCGACGGTGGTCATCGCACGCACCGACGCCGATGCGGCGGACCTGCTGCTGACCGATCATGATCCGCGCGACACGCCGTTCCTGACCGGGCAGCGCTCCAGCGAGGGATTCTTCCATGTGAAAGCGGGCATCGAGCAAGCGATTGCGCGCGGCCTGGCCTACGCGCCGTACTGCGATCTCATCTGGTGCGAAACCTCCAAGCCCGATATGAACGAAGCAAAGCGTTTCGCGGCGGCAATTCACGCCAAGTTTCCGGGAAAATTACTGGCCTACAACTGCTCGCCGTCATTCAACTGGGCGGCAAAACTGAACGCAGCAGCCATGAAAAGATGGCGCGAAGAGTTGGCAGCCCTGGGTTATCGCTTCCAATTCATCACGCTCGCCGGTTGGCACGCGCTGAATCTTTCGATGTTCGAGCTGGCCTCCGCATACGGCGCCGACGGCATGCTCGGCTACTCGCAGTTGCAGCAGCGCGAGTTCGGCCAAGAGCCCCTGGGCTATCGGGCCACCAAGCATCAGGCATTTGTCGGTACCGGTTATTTTGACGCCGTGCAGACGGCCATCAGCGCGAAGAGCTCCACAGTCGCGATGGCGGGCAGCACCGAGACCGAGCAATTCACGGTACCGCCACCGTCGGCGCCATCGCCATCGCCATCGCCGCAACGCGTGGTGGCATAGAGGCGCCATGAACGCCGACCTCGCCGCGCTGGATGCAGCAGCCGCATCGGCTGCTGCGCCCGCTTCTCCGGCAATGGTGGGCACGACGGCGCGAGATTATGCGGTCACGATCGCCGAAGACTTTCGCCTCTACAACGAGGAGTTCGGGCGCATTACCCGGCGCGCGGCGCGGAATTTTCTCGCCCAGGATTGGCATACGGCACAGCTCGATGCGGTAGCACGCATCGAGCTGTATGAGCAGAGAGTGGCGCGCTGCGTGGCGCTCGTCGGCGGCCAATTGCAGGCGCAACGCACCGATGTGGCGCTGTGGGCCGATATCAAACATGCCTACGAAACGCTGGTGGCTCGGCGCCCCGACAGCGATTTCTATCACACGTTCTTCAATTCCGTTACCCGCGACTTGTTCGGCACGGTCGGCGTCAACCGCGAAGTCGAATTTTGCGCCACCAGCGTGGGCCGCGCTTCCGGTTCCGTGCCGATCCGCGTCTATCGGGTGGCAGGATCGTTGCCGACCGCCGTGCGCGAGGTGCTCGCCGACTTGCCGTTCGGCGACGCCATCGGCGATACCGAATCGGCCGTGCATCGCATCAGCGCCGAGATCGGCCGGTACTTTCAATTGGGCCGGCACAGCGGCGCGCCCGAATCGATCGAATTGATAGAGCCCGTGTTCTATCGCGGCATGCACGCCTTCGCGGTCGGCCGCCTGATCGGCGACAGCGCGATCACTCCACTGGTGATCGCCTTCACGAATTCCTCCCAGGGTGTGCAGGTCGACGCGGTGATGTTGTCGCGCGCCGACGTTGGCTCGCTGTTTGGCTATGCGCGTTCCTATTTTCACGTCGATCTGCCGGTGGTGAGCGCCGCAATCACGCTGTTGCGCTCTTTCATGCCGCGCAAACCCGTCGATGAGCTGTACACCGTGCTGGGGCGCGCCAAACAAGGCAAAACGGAGCGCTACTTCGCGTTGCAGCGTCATTTGGATAAATCGATCGACAGTTTCGTGCATGCTCCCGGCGAGCGCGGCCTGGTGATGATCGTCTTCACCCTGCCCTCGCACGATCTGGTGTTCAAGGTGATCCGCGACCGCTTTGCCCCGCCGAAAACCACCACCCGTGCGGAGGTCATCGATCGCTATCAGTTCGTGTTTCGGCACGATCGGGCCGGACGCCTGGTCGATGCCCAGGAATTCAAACGGCTGCGCCTGCCGCGGTCGCGCTTCATGCCGGATCTCGCCGAGGAACTGCTGCGCGACGCCAGCGGCAGCTGCCGGGTCGAAGGCGAGGATCTCATCGTCGAGCACTGTTACATCGAGCGCCGCTTGCGGCCGCTCAATTTATTCCTGCGGGAAGCAGAGCCTGCCGCCGCCGAGGCGGCGATCATCGACTACGGCAACGCGTTGCGCGATCTGGCGGCGAGCAACGTGTTTCCCGGCGACTTGCTGCTGAAGAATTTCGGAGTGACCAGCCACGGCCGCGTCATCTTCTACGACTACGATGAAATCTGCCTGGTGTCGGATTGTGTGTTTCGCGACCTGCCGCAAGCGCGTACCGAGGAGGAGGAGATAAGCGCCGAGCCGTGGTTTTACTGCGGGCCGCGTGATGTGTTCCCCGAGCAATGGCTGCAGTTTCTTTCCATACCAGCCGCGCTTCGCGAGGTGTTCGTGCGACAGCATGAATGCTTGCTGACGGCGGCATGGTGGCGCGCCCAGGCTGAGCCAATCCCGGACGCCGGGCTCATTACCGCAGCGGCAGCGGCCTAGCATTACGCATGAACATCGATTAGCGCTGCGGCGGATGCATCGCCGCGCTGGATTCGCGCATATTGCTCGACAGGACTGCGAGACGACGCTGTCCGGGTCGATGAGCCGCCGCCGGCGCGAGTCCCCGCTTCGTATGGCAGAAGGTTTGGCGCTGGCGCGCGTGCGGGGACCGGTGTTACATCAGTGCTCGGGGCATAGTCGGCCTGGACCACGATGACACGTCTCAACACCGCGCCACCGGGCAGCGCGCGCGCCGGCCACGCCGACTCGCCCGCTGGTATCAAGGTCTGATTGGCAGGTATCAGGTTCACTTAAGGGTATTAGGATCCGCGCTTAGGCAGGGTCAGATGCCAATGACATCCCAAATATGTGACGCAGGTCACCTAACCATCAATCCGCGAATGCCGCATAGACCAGGTCGCGGAACAGATTGCGGTAGTAGTCGCGCTGGCCGGGAGCTTGAATCAGCATTAGCGCGAACAGCTGTTCCGCTGGATCGACCCAGAAGGTGGTGCCGGCGAGGCCGCCCCAAAAATACTGCCCGATCGAGCCCGGAACCGGAGAAATTCCGGCCTGCAGGCGCACCGCGAAGCCCAGACCGAACCCATAGCCGGGCAGCAGCAGATCCGGCGCTCCGCTGATGGGCCCCAGATGATCCGCTGTCATGAGTTCGACCGTCTTGCGGCTCAGGAGCCTAACGCCATCGAGCCTGCCGTGATTCAGCAGCATCTGCAGGAAGCGCGCGTAGTCGCCGGCCGTGGACACGAGACCGCCGCCGCCCGATTCGAATCCCGGCGCCTCTTTCACATTGATCAACTGCACGCCCGCGCCGGTGTCGGGGTCCTTCGCGAAGGCCTCGGCAAGGCGTTCGTGATCGGACATAGGCACGTGAAACGCGGTATCGATCATGCCCAGCGGCGCCAGGATGTTTCGCTCCAGATACTCTCCCAAGCTCGAGCCCGACAACACTTCGATCAGGCGGCCAACCACGTCCGTCGAGCGGCTGTACTCCCACTGTGTTCCGGGCTGATGCAGCAGCGGCATCTTGCCCAAGGTGGCAACCTGATCGGCGTTGCTCTGATGGCGGTTGTAGATCTTCGCGGCCATGTACATCTTGTGCACCGGCCCGTTGCCGCGGAACTCATACGTGAGCCCCGAAGTATGACGCAGCAGATCCTGAATGGTGATGGGCCGCGCTGCCGGCACCAGCTCGATTTCCGCGCCGCGCTGCACGGCGACTTTCAGGTCGGCGAGTTCGGGCAAATATTTGCCAATCGGATCGCTCAGCAAAAAGCGCCCTGCCTCCCACAGCATCATCGCGGCCACCGAAACGATCGGCTTGGTCATCGAATAAATTCGAAAGATCGCATCCTTGGCCAGCGGCGCGCCGTTGGCCGGATCGCGCCGGCCGAAACTCTCGAAAAAGGCAACGCGACCGCGGCGCGCGACCAGCGCCACGGCGCCGGGCAAACGCCCGCTCGCGACCTCGCCCGACAGCACGGTTCCCAAGCGGGAAAGAGCGGCGCTTGAGAGCCCAATGTCTTCGGGCGTCGTCACGGGAAGCGGAGATGAGGTCATGAAAATGGATCCTAGGGGACGGAGTAAGGGACTTGTCGGCGCACCGATTATAGTTGAGCATGGCGGGCAAATTCAGGTTACGTCATGAAGCTATACAACGAGCATAATCCGGCGCCCAATCCGCGGCGCGTACGCATATTTCTCGCGGAGAAAGGCATTTCAATACCCTACGTTCACGTCCCCATACGCGAAGGAGCGCACAAGACGCCGGAATTCCTGGGCTTAAACTCGCTGGGACAACTGCCGGTTTTGGAGCTTGACGACGGATCAACGCTGTCGGAAAGCATCGCCATTTGCCGCTATCTGGAAGAACTGCACCCGGCACCGGCGCTTTTCGGCGACGATGCGCTGCGGCGCGCACGCGTCGAAATGTGGATGCGGCGCATCGAATTCGTACTGATGAGCCGGATCGGAGCGGTGTGGGTCAACACGCACAAATATACGGCGCACCTGGGCACGCAATACAAGGACTTCGGCGAGGCGAGCCGGGTACGTGCGATCAAGGCGCTGCACTGGCTGAACGACGAATTGGCTGGCCGCGAATTCATCGCCGTAGAAAAATACTCGATGGCCGACATAGTTGCCCTGACCACCATCGACTTCGC
Source organism: Steroidobacteraceae bacterium (assembly GCA_035571175.1). Lineage (GTDB taxonomy): Bacteria > Pseudomonadota > Gammaproteobacteria > Steroidobacterales > Steroidobacteraceae > Bog-1198. Next base: position 8,026 of record DATMKO010000404.1, read on the forward strand.
CACATTCATCGGTATCGAGATGCCGGCGGAACTGCCGCACCTGCGGGCGTGGCACGATCGGGTATCGGCGCGCGCCAGCGCCGCCGCTTAAGGCGCCGCTGAAAACCCGGACTTCAACAAGCCGGCGGCGACGAGTTCATCGACTGCCGCACCGTCATGACCCGGCACGATGTGAATACCCGGTTGCGCCGCGTGCAGCCGCTTGAGCGCGACAAGTTCGCCGAATACCGCGTGCCGATCTTCCTCCTTTATCATGAACGTCGTGATCAGCCGGGCGCGCTCACGTTGTAGTTCAATATTGCGGAACAGCCAGGCGACATCGCCGAGAAAAAGAAACTCCGCGCCGT
>DATMKO010000405.1:0-3339 GCA_035571175.1 Steroidobacteraceae bacterium
TGGGCGAGCTTAAATGGCAAAAAGCCGGGGAGGTACCCGACAAAGAGGGTGCGCGAAGCCTGCAAGCTCGCCAAAACAGTCGCCAGACTCCGACCACCTACGCGGGCGTCGGCCGAGGGATTACCATGACGCGCGGACCGCCCGGCAATTTCTGGGACCGCTTGTAAGCGTCCGGCCGACCGCGCCTTCCACGTGCCTCTCGCGCATGAGATCGTGTGCCCGTTAATTGGCAAGTTAAGGGGCACACATGACGAGCGTTACGGTGCTTTCTGGTCGTGAGCGGCGGCGGCGCTGGACATCGTCCGAGAAGCTGCGGCTCGTTGCGGAGAGCCTGTCGGCTGGCCTCAGCGTTGCGGAGTTTGCGCGGCGGCACGATGTTCACCCCAACATGGTTCATTCGTGGCGGCGGCAAGCGCGGATGGGCGAGCTGTCGATCGCACCTGATGACGAGGCTCGCTTTGTGCCGGTTGCGGTGGCGACCGAAAGCTGTGTTGCGCTCCCGATAGAGAGCAACAAGCGCCCGGGTTCGTCGATCGAAGTGGTGTTGCGCAATGGCCGGGTTCTTCGCCTGTTGGAAGAAGTGACGCCGCGGCTTGTGGGACAACTGGCCGATGCGTTGGATGGGAGCGGTCGATGATCCCGATGCCGGCAGGGATGCGGATTTGGGTGGCCTGTGGGACGACCGACATGAGACGAGGATTTGATGGCCTCGCCATGATGGTGCAGAACGTTCTGAAGAAGAGCCCTTATTGCGGGCACATGTTCGTGTTCCGCGGCAAGCGGGCGGACCGCATAAAAATTCTGTGGTGGGACGGCACGGGCCTGTGCCTCTACGCGAAGCGATTGGAGCGCGGCCGCTTTGTTTGGCCGCTGACGCGCGAGGGAGCGGCGGTGCTGACGCCGGCGCAATTGTCGATGCTGTGCGAGGGAATTGACTGGCGGGTACCGATCCGCACCGATGCGCCGGGAGAAGTTCCAGCGCGTGCCGGCTGAATGGATGATTGTCTGAATAATTTGTCAGTGTGACGATTGTTTTGGTGGACTGATTTGCGAGAATCAATTTTTGTCGTGCGCATGATCTCGGACCGATCGGCACTTCCTCGTGATACCCGCACGCTGCGGCGAATGCTTAGCGAGAAGGAAGTGTTGCTGATCGAGCGCGAGCGGATCATCGCCGAGAAGGAGACGCAGCTTGCCGAACGCGATCGCGTGATCGCGGTTCGCGACGCGGAACTCTATGCCAAGACGCTGCAGATCGAGCATCTCAAGGCGCAGCTTGCAGTGCTGCGACGGGCGCGGTTCGGCCGCTCCTCCGAGAAGCTCGACCGGGAGATTGAGCAACTCGAACTCGTGCTCGGTGAACTCGAGGAATCCGTGGCGGAAAGCAACGCCCGCACCGAGCAGGCCAAGCAGGAGCGTGCGAGCCCGGCACGTGCCAAGCCGGCGGATCGCAAGCCTGGCGGCCGCAAGCCGCTGCCCGCGCACCTGCCGCGCGAGCAGGTGATCCATCAACCGCCTCCGGCATGCGTGTGTTGCGGCGGCAAGGTACTGCGCAAGATCGCCGACGATCTCACCGAAGTGCTCGAATACGTCCCGTCGAGCTTCAAGGTGATGCAGCATGTGCGCCCCAAACTGAGCTGCCGGGACTGCGAGACGATCGTAAGCGTCCGACCATCCACGTCTGCGATCTCATCGTCGCGGATGATATGTTCGCTCTTTGACTGGCAAATCAAGGATACATGGGGGCGACGACGGGATCCGCCGGTGCGGCGCGGCGCAAAGCGCGGTTTGGCGGGCGAGGGACTCAGCCGCTCGGCTTCCAGTTCCAGGGTAAAAGCTCGCCGATGCGATTGATCGGATGATCGGCAATGCGGGCAAGCACGTCGCGCAGATAAGCTTCTGGGTCGAGGCGATTCATCTTGGCGGATTCGATGAGGGTGTACATCGCGGCATCTCGTATGCCGCCGGAATCGGAGCCAGCAAAAAGATAATTTTTTCTCGTCAGTGCAAGAGGCCGGATTGCGCGTTCGACGGCGTTGTTGGTCATCTCGAGGCGACCATCGGTGGTATAGCGGGTCAGTGCAGTCCAGCGCGACAGCGAATAGCGGATGGCTTTGGCCAACGTGCTCTTGCCGCTGATCTGGTTGAGCGCCTTGTGCAGGAAGGTCTCAAGCTCGGCCAGCAGCGGAACGGCATCCTGCTGGCGGACGGCCAGGCGCTCCGGTGGCGCGCGCCCGTTGATCCGCTCCTCGATCGCGAACAGTTCCGCGATGCGCTCAAGCGCCTCCTTGGCCAAGGGTGAGGCGGTGGCTTCATAAACCTCATAGACCTTACGGCGCGCATGCGACCAGCATCCAACTTCGGTCAGGCGCGGAAGTCCGGTCTTTGGATCAGGCATGTAAAGGCTTTGGAATCCACCGTAACCGTCGGCATGGAGGAAGCCGCGGCACTGGCCAAGTAGCGCTTCGGCATGCTCCCCTTTGCGATCGGGGGAGTAGCAGTAAAACGCCGCCGGCGGCGCGGCTCCGGCCCAGGTCCGCTCATCGCGCACCGCCGCCCACAGCCTTCCGGTCCTAGTCCGGCCCAGCCCGGGCGCCAGAACCGGCACCGTGGTGTCGTCGGCGTGCAGCACCGGCCCGGCACAGACATGCTGCCTGATCGCCTCCACCAGCGGACGCAGCAGCGCCGCCGCGCTGCCCATCCAGTCCGCCATGGTGGAGCGGTCGAGATCAACGCCTTGGCGCGCATAGATCACGCTCTGGCGATGCAGCGGCAGACCATCGGCGTATTTCGACACGGCAACGTGGGCGAGAAGGCCCGGGCCCGGCCGACCGCGCTCGATCGGGAACGACGGCAGCGCCGCCTGCACGATCGTCTCGCAGTCCCGGCAGCTCAGTTTCGGGCGCACATGCTGCATCACCTTGAAGCTCGACGGGACGTATTCGAGCACTTCGGTGAGATCGTCGGCGATCTTGCGCAGCACCTTGCCGCCGCAACACGCGCACGCCGGAGGCGGTTGATGGACCACCTGCTCGCGCGGCAGGTGCGCGGGCAGCGGCTTGCGGCCGCCAGGCTTGCGATCCGCCGGCTTGGCACGTGCCGGGCTCGCACGCTCCTGCCTGGCCTGCTCGGTGCGGGCGTTGCTTTCTGCCACGGATTCCTCAAGCTCACCGAGCACGAGCTCGAGTTGCTCGATCTCCCGGTCGAGCTTCTCGGAGGAGCGGCCGAACCGCGCCCGTCGCAGCACTGCAAGCTGCGCCTTGAGATGCTCGATCTGCAGCGGCTGACGCCGTATTTCTCGCAAACCTGACGCACGCTCAGCGTTCCTTGGGAAGGTCG
>DATMKO010000406.1:0-19342 GCA_035571175.1 Steroidobacteraceae bacterium
ATCGCGATAGGCTTCCCAGGAATCCGGAAATATTTCCGACGCGCCATGCTGATAAAACCAGCGTATTTCGGCGTAGCGCAGCAGGAATATCCCGCGCAGCACGATTTCACTGACGCGATCGGGGTTCGCCTCGGCGTACGCTAATGCCAGCGTGCTGCCCCAAGATCCGCCGAATACCAGCCAGCGCTCGATGCCCAGATGTTTGCGCAGGCGCTCGATGTCCGCGACCAGGTGCCAGGTCGTATTCTCCACCAGGCTCGCACTCGGCCGGCTGCGCCCGCAGCCGCGCTGATCGAAGACCACGATGCGGTAATGCCGCGGATCAAAGAATTGCCGCGCGCGCTTGTCGGAGCCGGCGCCAGGTCCGCCGTGCAGGAACACCGCGGGTTTGCCGGCGGGGTTGCCGCTTTCCTCGTAATAAATTTCGTGGACATCCGAGACGCGCAGATGGCCGTGCCGGTAAGGCTCGAGCGCCGGATACAGTTCGCGGCGCGGCGCGCTGCGCGCCGTGGTGCGCACCATCTCACGCGCCTTGACCGCGCGCGTCGCGGATTTTGCGGCGTAGCCCAAAGGTTTCGTGGGCCGGTGCCGCGGCGCGGTTCGTGATTTGACCTGCGCGGCCTTTTTCTTCTTCATCTATTGTCCCCTTTATCTCGCGTCAGACTCGCGCCACCATGGGCCCAAGTGGCCGCCCGCCCAGAAGATGCACGTGCAAGTGATACACCTCCTGGCCGCCATGCGCGTTGCAATTGATGATCAAGCGATAGCCGCTTTCGGCTATGCCTTGCTGTCGTGCAAGATCGCGCGCGACGATGAACATGTGGCCAATCAGCGATTCGTCCTCGTCGGCAATATCATTCGCGGTAGGAATCGGCTTGTTCGGCACGATCAGTATATGCACCGGGGCAGCCGGACGGATGTCCAGAAAGGCGATCACTCGCGGGTCGCGGTAGAGCACAGTCGCGGGCAGCTCGCCGGCGATTATTTTCTCAAAAAGCGTAGGCATTTCATACGCCTCCGGTTTTCCCCTGGGGCATTAAGATTATCAGGAACCCCAGCCGCCCTAGGATCTGTCTTTTGTGACCCGGTAATAGTAATGGGAACGATTCTCATGTAGAATCGCGTTCATGTTGGACCAGCGCCCCCTGATTGCCGCTGCGGCAGCCGCCGATATCCCGCTGGTGGACCTTGCTCCCGGGGCCTCGGCGCGGGTGGTTTCCGTGTCGGCGGTTGATTCCCGGGCTCCCGCCGAACTGGGGCGGCGCCTGGCGGAGCTGGGCTTTTTGCCCGGCGAGGCCGTGCGCATCGTCGCGCGGGGCCTGTTATCGCGTGCGCCGATCGCCGTGCGCGTCGGCACGGCCACCTTCGCGCTGCGCCTTTTTGAGGCTGCCTGTATCCGCGTTTGTCCGGAGCAGCCGCAGCTCCCATAACTTCCATGGATGCCGCGCCCAGCGCTCCGATTCCCCTGATCGCCTTGGTTGGAAATCCCAACTGCGGCAAAACCGCCCTTTTCAACATGCTCACCGGCAGCCGCCAGAAGGTTGCCAATTACGCCGGTGTGACCGTCGAACGCAAGGAGGGATCGCTGCTCACCCCTTCCGGGCTGCGCATTCGCATTCTGGATCTACCCGGCGCGTACAGCCTCGACCCCCTGACTCCGGACGAGCAGGTCACCGCCGACGTGCTGTTGGGCAGGTGGGCGGGCGAGAGTCAGCCGGATTTTGTCGTGTGCGTGACCGACGCGACCAATCTGCGCCAGAACCTACGATTGGTGTTGAGCCTTAAACGCTTGGGGGTGCCCATGGTGGTGGCGCTCAACATGAGCGACATCGCGCGCCGCAAGGGCATTTTGATCGATGCCAATCGACTAGCCCAAGAATTGGGCGTGCCGGTGGTCGAAACCGTGGGCGTCAAGGCTAACGGCGTGCAATCGTTGATCAAGATCCTGAACGCCACCGTAAGTCCGACGCGCGGAAAAAATGCCGCAGCCTGGCTGCCATTGAGCGCTGCGGATATCGAGCACGATCAGGCGGAGGTGCGCAGGATCTTGAGGCTGGTGGGCGGCGATCGCCTGGAGGGCGTGACCTTGAGCGATCAGGTCGATGCCGTGGTGTTGCACCCGCTGCTGGGGCCGGTGATTCTTGCCGTGATTCTGTTCCTGGTGTTTCAAGCGGTGTTCGCCTGGGCACAGTTGCCCATGGACGCGATCAAAGCCGGCGTAGCCAACTTCGGCGCATGGCTGGGCGCGGCGCTGCCCGCAAGCTTGCTGCGGGATTTGTTGATCAACGGCATATTGGCCGGTGCCGGCAGCGTTCTGGTGTTTCTACCGCAAATCATCATTTTATTTTTCTTCATTTTGATTCTCGAGGACTCCGGATACTTGCCGCGCGCCGCATTTTTGCTGGACCGCGTGATGGGCAGTGTGGGTCTGTCGGGCCGCGCCTTCATTCCACTGTTGTCGAGTTTCGCCTGCGCCATTCCCGGGATCATGGCAACGCGCACCATTCAAAATCCGCGCGATCGATTGGCGACGATCATGATCGCGCCGTTGATGACGTGTTCGGCGCGATTGCCGGTGTATGCGTTGATCATCGGCGCCTTCATTCCGCGGCAAAGGATTTGGCGAGGTCTGGAGCTGCAGGGCGTGGTGTTATTCGCGCTGTATGTGGCGGGCGTCGCCAGCGCCATGGCGGTGGCGTTCGTGCTGAAGCGTAGCGGCAAGAGCACGCATTTTCAGGCCCTGATGCTCGAGCTGCCGGCTTATCACTGGCCGAACCTGCGGAATTTGGGGATTGGCTTGTGGCAGCGCGTTGAAATATTCATGACCCGCGTCGGCACGATCATTCTGTCGCTGATGGTCATTCTGTGGGCATTGAGTTCATTTCCCGCGCCCCCGCCGGGCGCAACCGGGCCGGCCATTCAGTACAGCATCGCCGGGCACCTGGGCGCGTGGCTCGCCGTGCTGTTCAAGCCCATAGGATTCAATTGGCAAATATCCATCGCATTGGTGCCGGGACTTGCGGCGCGCGAAGTTGCCGTCGGCGCGTTGGGCACGGTTTACGCGCTGTCCGCGACCGCAGATAACATGAGCAGCGCACTCACGCCGCTGATCACGCAGTCCTGGAGTCTGCCGACGGCCCTGTCGCTGCTGGCGTGGTACGTTTTCGCCCCGCAATGCCTGTCGACGCTGGCGACGGTCAAGCGCGAGACCAATTCCTGGCGCTACCCGATCATCATGGCGGCCTATCTATTTGCGATGGCCTACTTGGGATCGTGGCTGACGTATCGCATCGCGATGGCGCTGACGAGCTGACGGGCTTTACATGAGCACCCTTCTCGATGGTTCTCTGGTGGGTCTGGCGCTGCTGGCGAGTGTTGGCTACGCCGTCTCATCGCTGGGTCCTAGAAGTTGGCGGGTTCGATTGCTGGCGGCTACCAGCCGCTTAGCAGAGCGAGCACCTTCGTATCTCAAGCTCGGTTCAATCGCGCGGCGGCTGGCGGCCGCGGCGATCGTAAAGCCGCAAGGCGCGTGCGGAGGCTGCGACAATTGCGGAACGGAGTCAGCTACCGCGCCGCATTCCGCCCCCGCCGAAGTCAAAGTGCCGGTCGCGAATATTACGCGCCGCTGAACTTCGGCGCCCGCTTGTCGCGAAACGCCGTTACGCCTTCCGCAAAATCCTTGGTATCACCGAGGGCAGCTTGGTGTTCCGCCTCGAGCGCCAACTGTTCCGCGAGCGTTGCAGGCGGCTGTATGTTGAACACGGTTTTGATGCGTTGATAGGCTTGCGTGGGGCCGGCCGCAAGACGCTGCGCTATGGACTGCGCGCGTTCGAGGAGCACGGCGTCATCGACGCAGGCCCAGATAAGCCCCCAGTCGGCGGCATCAGCCGCCGTCAATTTGTCGCCGAGCAGTGTCAGCCCCTTGGCGCGCGCCGTGCCGACCAATCGCGGCAGAAAGAAGGTGCTGCCGAGATCCGGGATGAGGCCGAGTTTTGGCGCGAACAGCTCGATGAATGTGGCGGACTTCGCCGCCAACACGATGTCGCCCTGGAGCGCGAGACTCACGCCGGCGCCTGCCGCGACGCCATTGACGGCGACCACCACCGGCACACGCAATTGATACCAGGCATTGACCATCGGATTGAAGTGCTGCTGCATGGAGGCGCGAATGCGTTCACCGGTGCTGCCGGCGGCAGGCTGCGGCGGACCGGCCGCCGCATTATCGCCTGTCAAATCTGCGCCGGCGCAAAACGCGCGGCCGGCGCCGGTGAGCAACACCGCGCGGATATCCGCATTGGACTCGATGACGGCGGCGGCGCGGCGCAGGTCCGCGACCAGCGGATCGCTCAGCGCATTCAACCGCTCCGGCCGATTGAGCGTGACGTAGGCGATACCTTCACGAGTCTCGAATATGAGGGTGTCAAATTGCATCGTGAACGCCATAATGCCAGAGCTTTACTCCAACCTTAAGCCACCGAGTCCCATTAGATGCCCATCCCCGAAATCTTGCGCGATCGCCTGCGATTACCCGTCATCGGCGCGCCGCAATTCATCGTGTCGACCCCGCGACTGGTGCTGGCGCAATGCAAGGCCGGCATTGTCGGCGCGTTTCCAGCACTGAATGCGCGGCCGGTCTCGCAGCTGAACGATTGGCTGGCCGAGATCAGCGAGGATCTTGCGGCATATCAGCGCGCGAATCCGCAGGTGAAGGTGGCGCCGTATGCGGTGAATCAGATCGTGCACAGCAGCAACAATCGTCTGGAGGAGGATGTCGCGCTGTGCGTCAAGCACAAAGTCCCCATCATCATCACCAGTTTGCGGCCACCGGCGGAAGTGGTGGCCGCCGTGCATGGCTACGGCGGCGTGGTGTTCCACGATGTCATCAATTTGCGCCATGCGGAGAAGGCGGCGGCGCAAGGTGTCGACGGCATCATCGCGGTGTGCGCGGGCGCCGGCGGCCACGCCGGCTTGTTGAGCCCATTTGCGTTGGTGAAACAGATTCGCGAGGTATATGCCGGCACCATCATACTGTCCGGTGCCATGAGCACCGGCGCGGATGTGTTGGCCGCGCGCGCCTTGGGTGCGGATCTTGCCTACATGGGCACGCGCTTCATTGCCACGGAGGAGGGCAATGCTTCCGCCGAGTACAAGCAAATGCTCATCGACAGCGCCGCCGAGGACATCGTCTACACATCGCTGTTCAGCGGCGTCAACGGCAACTATCTACGCGGCAGCATCGCGCGCGCCGGCCTCGATCCCGACCAGCTTCCCGAAGCCGACAAAACCAAAATGAATTTCGGCACCGGCGGCAACACGGCGGCAAAAGCATGGCGCGACATCTGGAGCGCCGGCCAAAGCGTCAGCGGTATTCATGGGATCGAGAGTGTGGCGGCGCTGGTTTCCCGCTTGCAGCGCGAGTACCTGGCCGCGCTCGCGGGTCTTTGATTGCGCCTGAACGCCGAACAATTGCCGGCCGCGCTGACGCGCGGTTTGGCTGGCAGCTACCTCGTCTCGGGTGACGAACCGCTGTTGGTAGGCGAAGCCGCAGATGCGATTCGCGCCGCGGCGCGCGCAGCCGGATACGCGGATCGGCGCGTGTTTTTCATCGACCGCAGTTTCAGCTGGGATGAGCTGCACCACACCAGCCGCTCGCTGTCGCTGTTCGCGGAGCGGCGTCTGTTTGAATTGCGCATGCCGAACGGCAAACCCGACAAGGGCGCGGCGCAGTTGACCGAACTGCTATCCGGCCCGCCGCCGGATGTGATCTGCCTGGTGGTCACCGGCAAGCTGGACAAGAAGGCCGGCGAGGCACCCTGGGTGCGCGCCGTCGAAAAACAGGGGGTGTGGGTGCCGATTTGGCCCGTGACTACCGCGGCGCTGCCGGCATGGCTCTCCGCCCGGGCGAAAAGCCTGCGTGTGGATTTGGATGCCGCCGCCGCGCAGCTGATTGCCGACCGCGTCGAGGGGAATCTTCTGGCCGCGAAGCAGGAGCTGGAGAAACTGAGCCTGCTGGCCGATGGCGGGACGATCGGCGCCGATTTGGTACTGCGTTCGGTCGGCGATAGCGCGCGCTACGATGTGTTCCAGCTCGCGCAAGCCGCCGCCGCGGGCGATGCCGCGCGCGCCTTTCATGTGCTGCTCGGCCTCAAGAGCGAGGGCGTGGAACCCACGCTGATACTGTGGGCGCTGCTGCGGGAATTGCGCGGGCTGTGGCAGGCGTTCGAGCGCGGCCGGCTGCACTCCTCCAATCGGGGCAGCGGCTGGAACCTCGCGGCCACACCCTCGCCCCGCGCGCTGTCGAGGCTGCCGAAGTTGCCGCTGTCGAACCTGCTGTTGCAGGCAGGTTTGGCGGACCGGGTCATCAAGGGATTGTCGCCGGGCGATGCGTGGGACGCCATCACCGGCTTGACCGGCGCGCTGGCCGGAGCTTTGCAAGCGAGCGCGGAATCAGGCAGGGTGATCCCATGAACCCAATGGGCATTTTTGGCGGCACTTTCGATCCGATTCACTACGCGCACCTGCGCACCGCGTTCGAGTTGCAGCAGGCGCTGCGCTTGAAGGAGATCCGTTTTCTGCCCGCCGGCAATCCTCCGCATCGCGATCAGCCGTTCGCCGATGCGCAGCTGCGGCTGGAAATGGTGCAGCTCGCCTGCGCGGGGCAGCCGGGGTTCGTGGTCGACGATCGTGAGGTGCGCAAGGAAGGTCCCTCCTACTCGGTGGAAACGCTTGCGGAATTGCGCCACGAGTATCCGGACCGCAGCCTCTGCCTGATTGTCGGCATGGACGCGTTTTTGGGCCTGCCGAAGTGGCATCAGTGGCAGGACCTGCTGCAGTTGGCGCATCTGGTGGTGGCGCATCGGCCGGGCTGGCGCGCGCCCGGCATGGGGCCGCTTGGCGAGCTTCTGGTGGATCGAGGCACGGGGCGCATCGGCGATCTGCATGAACAGCGCGCGGGCTGCATTTATATTCACGCCGTGACCCAACTGGAGATTTCCTCCACCGAAGTCAGGCAGTTGATCGCCATGGGTCGCGATCCGCGCTTCCTCATGCCGGACTCAGTGCGTAAACTCATCCTCGACACCAATTGTTATTCCAAACACCGGACCACTTAGTGCCAGCAATACGAAAGATCTCGAAACGCAAGACATCAGCCGCCAAAACGGCCACGACACTCAAGACCGCCCGCAAGGGCAAGTTGGCCCAGCGGGGCAAACTCAGCAGTGCGAACCCATCTCTCAAGACTGTGATCAGCGACGCCCTGGCCGACATGAAGGCGCTGGAAGTGAAACTTCTGGATGTCCGCGGCCTCACGGACATCGCGGATTACATGGTTATCGCGAGCGGAACCTCCGATCGGCACGTACGCTCGGTTGCGCAGCGCGTGGTTGAAAAGGTCAAAGAGGCGGGATTTCGGCCGCTCGGCGTCGAGGGGCAGCAGGATGGCGATTGGGTGCTCATCGATTTGAGCGAGGTGATCGTGCACGTCATGTTGCCGCGCGTCCGCGAGTTCTATGGGCTCGAGAAATTATGGGACACCGGCACACCCAGGCGCGCCGCCGCGGCGCGCGCCTGAGCCTGGGAGCCTCAGACAGGCTCCTGGCATGAAATGCCGGTTGATCGCCGCCGGTACCCGCCTGCCCGATTGGGTCAACAGTGGCTTCGAGGAATATCGGAGGCGCTTGCGCACACCGCTGGTGTTGGAACTTCACGAGATTTCGGTGGCCACGCGCCGCGCCGGCGAGAGTCCGGAGCGGGCGGTGCAGCGCGAAGGGGTGAACATGCTGGCCGCCATCGGCGCCGGTGATTATGTCGTGGCGCTCGAGGTTGCGGGTAAATCGATGAGCACTGAGCAGCTGAGCGTATGGCTGGGCGAGCGCTTGCGGGATGCGCGCCCCCTCGCGTTGCTGATCGGCGGCCCCGACGGATTGGCGGCGCCGTGCCTTGAGCGGGCTGATCAAAGCTGGTCGCTGTCGCCGTTGACGCTGCCGCATGCGCTGGCCAGGGTGGTGGTCGCGGAGCAGCTTTACCGCGCCATGAGTCTGCTCGCCGGCCACCCCTATCACCGCGCTTAGAGCTCCAGCGCGCGAAAACCGCAGCCCTTCGGTATCCTGAAAGTCATGTTTCCAGAGTTGGTCTATCTCGCCTCAGGATCGCCACGGCGGCGCGATTTGCTGCAGCAAATCGGCGTTGCATTCCGCGTCATCGACGCAGCCGTGGATGAGACGGTGCTCGAGCACGAGGCGCCTGCAGCCTACGTTTCCCGTGTCGCCGCGGCGAAGGCCAATGCGGGATGGCAATGCAGCCGCGATGCTGCTGACGCTCCGGTGTTGGCAGCGGATACCGCGGTGGTTCTCGGCGGCAGCATCCTGGGAAAGCCCAAGGACCGGGATGACGCGCTGGATATGCTGCGGAGGTTATCGGGCCGCAGCCATGAGGTGTTCACCGCGGTTGCAGTGCGCGTCGGCGCCTCCCTGAATGTCATGGTCAGTCGCAGCGTGGTCACTTTTCGGCCGATAGATGCCGCCGAGGCCGGCGCATACTGGGATACTGGCGAGCCGCGCGACAAGGCGGGTGCCTACGCGATTCAGGGCCGTGCAGCCATTTTCGTCAGCGACCTCTGCGGCAGCTACTCCGGAGTAATGGGATTGCCGTTGTTCGAAACCGCAGAATTGCTCCGCGCAGCCGCTAGCGGGGCGGACGATGTAAGCCATGAGCACTGAAATAATGATCAACGCCAGCACTCACGAAGCGCGCGCAGCGGTCGTCGAAAACGGCGTGCTGCAGGAAGTGTTCCTGGAACGCAGCAGCCGCCGCGGCTTGATCAGCAATATCTACAAAGGCCGCGTATCGCGGGTTCTGCCGGGCATGCAGGCGGCGTTCATCGATATCGGGATGGAGCGTACCGCGTTCCTGCACGCCTCGGACATATTCGATCCGCGCCACGCAGACACCGGTATCGAGCCGCCACGCACCGAGAACATTCGCTCATTGCTCGCCGAAGGCAATGAGATTCTGGTGCAGGTGGTCAAGGACCCGTTGGGGACCAAGGGCGCCCGGCTCACCACTTACATTACCCTGCCGTCTCGATATCTCGTGTACATGCCCAAAGGCCACGGTGTCGGGATCTCAGCGCGCATCGAGGACGAGTCGGAGCGCGCGCGCCTTCGTGCCGCGGTGGAAGCCGGAGTCGATCCGCAGGAGTGCGCCGGATTCATCGTACGCACCGCCGCGGAGGATTGCCCGCCGGAAGCCTTGCGTGCCGACATGCTGTACCTGCGCAAATTATGGGAGTTTGTCCGCCACAAAGGCTTGCGCACGCAGCCGGGCAACCTGGTGCACGCCGATTTGCCGCTGCATTTGCGGGTGCTGCGCGATTTGCTGCGGCCCGATGTCGACACGGTGCTGATCGATCAGCCCAGCGCGCATCGCGAGATGCAGGAATTCGCCGCCGCGTTCATGCCCGATGCGCTGCCGCGCATCGATTTGTACGGTGAAGCCCGGCCGCTGTTCGAGCTGCATCACGTCGAGGAGGAAATTCAAAAAGCCCTGGACCGCAAAGTTCCATTGAAATCCGGGGGTCATTTGATCATCGATCAAACCGAGGCGATGACCACCATCGACGTCAACACCGGCGCCTTCGTCGGCCATCGCAACCTCGAGGAGACCATATTCCGCACCAATCTCGAGGCGGCGGTGACCATCGCGCGGCAACTGCGCCTGCGCAATCTGGGCGGTATCATTATCATTGATTTCATCGATATGGAGGAATCGGAGCATCGCCGCCAGGTCATCCAAGCCCTGGAAAAAGCCCTCGGCGACGACCACGTCAAGACCAGCATTTCGTCGGTGTCGCCCTTGGGGCTGGTCGAAATGACCCGTAAGAGGACGCGCGAAAGCCTGGAACATCTCTTGTGCCAATCCTGTCCTACCTGCGAAGGGCGGGGATTTGTCAAAACCGCGGAAACGGTGTGTTACGAGGTATTTCGTGAGATTGTCCGACAGGCGCGCCAGTTCGAGTGCCAGGAGTTGATGGTGTTGGCGCATCAGGACGTCATCGAGAGACTTCTCGATGAAGAATCTTCCGCGTTGGGCGAGCTGGAATTGGTTACCGGCAAGCCGATACGCCTGCAAACCGAGACCTTGTACACCGTCGATCAATACGATGTCGTCCTGATGTGATGAGCGCCGCGAAGATCGGAAAAATCCTGCTGTACTGCTTCGCAGGTTTGGTTGTTGTTGTGCTTCTTGCAATGCTGGCGGTCAAGCTCGCGCTCAATCGGGCGCCCGAGTACCAGGCAGAGATCAAGGAATGGGTGCATGCGCAAACCGGCTATCACATCGGCTTTGCCCAGGTTTCGCCGGCGTTTCGCTGGTACGGACCGGAACTTTACTTCGACCGGCCGGAACTGCGCTCGAAGGATGATCAGCGCGTGCTGGCGCGGGCCGGAGGCGCGCGCATCGCCGCCGACATCTGGCAGCTGATCCGCAGCGGCAAATTGCTGGCGGGACGGATCGAGGTTGACGCACCCAATATCGTCATCGAGCGCCTGGGTCCGTCGCGCTTTGCAGTGGCGGGGGAGATTGAATTGGGCGGCGATAACTCATCGCCGCAGGCGCTGCAGTTGAGCGACTTGCCGGCGGGCAAGCTGGTGATTCATCACGCCATACTGACGCTGCAAAACTGGAACGCCGCGCTGCCAAAGCTGATTTTGCCGGACGTCGAATTGAACCTGGAGCGCGAGACTCAAGACCTCGCGCTCAGCGTCGACGCGCGCCTGCCGCCGGCGCTGGGCGGAACGGCGAACTTCAGGGGCAGTGCGCACGGCCGCGGTGATTGGCAGACGCTCTCCTGGAACTCGCGGGCCAGCGCGCAGGATATCTCGTTCCCGGGGTGGAGCCGGTTGCTGCCCGAATACCTGGGCAACCTGGACGCGGGAGTGGGCGCTTTCATCATCACCGCAAGCGGCGCGGCAAGGACGCTGACGCGCGCGGACCTTGATTTCACCGCCAGCGGCGTTGCCACGCAACTGCCCGATGGCCCGGTCGCAAAGTTCGATCAAATGAGCGGCGCATTGTCCGTGGTTCACAGCGCCGATCGCTGGACCTTGAGCGGCAAGCATGTGCGCGTCGCACGCGGCGATCCGGAATCGGCATTCGACGTCAGCTGGCGCGACAGCGATTCCGGCTTGCTGGAACTGAGCGCGCGGGCCACATACCTGCGCGTCGAGACATTGCTGCCGCTCACGGGGTTCCTGCCGCAAAAAGATGTTCGCAAGCGTCTGCATGAGCTTGCTCTGACGGGCGAGTGGACCGATGCAGTGTTCGCGCTGGCGCGCGCTACGCTCGCCGATCCTTGGCGGCTTCAAGTGCAGGCGAAATTTCAACGCGCGGGATTTGCGCCGGCGGAGGGCGCGCCGGGACTTCGCGGCCTCAATGGTTCGATTGCCGGCACCGAGAGCGGCGGCCACGTCTACATCGACACCAACACCGCGGTCTTCAATTGGCCAGATCAGTTTCCGCAGCCGGTAGCGCTGGAGGTATTGAAGACAAATCTATACTGGAAACGATCGGCCGGGGAATTGCTGGTCGCCACGCCGAGCTGGGAGCTGAAGACGCACGATGGCGAGATTCACGGGCAGATGTCCTGGCAACAGCCCGCCGACGGTTCGTCGCCGGTGCTGACGCTGGTCGGCGGCATACAGAACGGCAATGTAGCGAGTGCGCGCAATTATTTACCGCGTGGACTGATCGCGCCTTCGGCGCTCGCGTGGCTGGATCGCGCCCTCGTGGCCGGTCGAATGCCGCAGGCCAGCGTGCTGTTCAAGGGCCCGGTGCGCAATTTCCCGTTTCGCGACGGCAGCGGCATATTCTTGGCGCGCTGCGTCATCGACGGCATGACGCTCGACTACGCCGAAGACTGGCCGCCGGTGGAGAATCTCACCACCGCCGCCGAATTTCGCAATGCCGGCATGAGCGCGCGCATGTCGGGGGGCGCCCGCGCCGGCGGCATGATCTTGGAATCAGGCGAAGCGCATTTTCCGGACTTCGACAACGGCGAACTGAAAATAAACGCCGGCGCGCATGGCGACGCTGCTGCTGCCGTGGCGTTCCTGAGGGCGACTCCCCTCGATGCGATCGCCGAGCACGCGTTTTCAGGCGTTGAAGCCAGCGGCTCGATGCAGTCCAAGTTCGAGCTATTTTTGCCGTTCAAGGACTTCGAGCATCGGCAAGTGCTGGTGCACGGCCATCTGGACGGCGCGACGGTCAATCGACCGGGTTCAACCACGAAGGCCACCGAGGTTACCGGCGATTTCGATATCGACGGCGGGCAAGTGGCGCACGCCGACGTACGCGGTCAACTGCTGGGCGGTCCCTTTCAAATGCAGGCGCGATCAGCGCGCAATCGGCCGGTGACCCGCACGCAACTCGACTTCCGCGGCACAGCGACCGCGGATGCGGTGCGCACGGCCCTCTCGATTCCAAAGGGGGTGTCGATCAGCGGCCAAACGGATTGGCGCGCGGTGCTGAAAATAACGCCCGAGCCGACGCGAGAACGCAGCTTGCGCATCAGCAGCAATCTGGTTGGATTCGAGATGAGGCTGCCGGCGCCGTTGTACAAGGCGGCCGAAACTCCGCTGCCCTCCTGGTTCGAAATCCAGTGGCCAGCCGTCGGCGGCCCGCAGGGAAGTCTCGCGCTCGGAACAGTGGTGAGCAGTTCCTATGCCCTCGAGTCGAATCCCGAAGGCATGCGGCTCGCGCATGCCTCGATGACCTTCGGCACGGGTGAGTCCACCGCCGGCAATTCGCAAATATTCAACGTCGGGGGAGCTGTCGAGCGTTTGGATCTGGCGGGCTGGCTGGCTCTGAGCACGCCCGACAAGAACGCCAAACCGCTGTCTTATTACATGCGCACGGCCCGGCTCGATGTGGCGGAACTGGATTATCTCGGCCTGGCATTCCGCGACGTTTCGTTGGATCTGGCCGTGGCCGAGGGCAGCTGGCGCATCAGCGTCGGCGGTCCCAATGTGATTGGCACGATTACCGCGCCAAGCGCTCCGGGATCTACCGACCCCTGGAATCTACAGTTCGATCGTTTGCGGTTCGATACGCAGGACAACTCGCCGGACGCGGGGGCGCCCGAGGCGAAGGGTTTTGCCGATCCGCGCAGCGTACCGGCGATCAAATTTCACGCGACCGAATTCATCTGGGGCGAACGCCGATTCGGCGATGTGACGGCGTCACTTGCGAAATTGGACGACGGCATTGCTCTCAAACAGCTGACCGTGACCAGTCCCGATATGAATGTCAGCGCGCATGGCGAATGGCGCGGCAAGGACGAGGGCACCAGCCGCATTCAAGGAACGCTTACCAGCACCGATGTGCAGAGCACCTTGAAGGATTTGGGCTATGCCGACGTCATTCAGGCCAGGACCGGAAAGGTCGAATTCGACCTCAATTGGGTCGGAGCTCCGACCGCCGAGGCGCTCGCGCAGGTGGCCGGCCACGTGCAGCTGTCGCTGGACAAGGGTCAAGTAACCGGGCTTAAACCCGGTGCCGGCCGGGTACTGGGCTTGGCCAGCATTGCCGCGCTGCCGCGCCGGCTGGCGCTGGATTTCAGCGATCTTACCGACAAGGGCCTGGCCTTCGATACCGTTCGGGGCGACTTCGATTTGCGCGACGGCAACGCCTATACGGAAAACGTGCTGTTGAAAGGCCCGGCCGGGGAAATAGGCCTTATCGGGCGCGTGGGCTTGAAAAACAAGGATTACGACCAAACTGCGGTGGTAACCGGAAGCGTCGGAAACTCCCTTTCCATCCCGGTTGCCAGTGCGCTGGTGGGCGGTCCGGTGGTGGGGGCGGCTGTGCTGCTGTTCACGCAGGTGTTCAAACAGCCGCTGAAAGGTCTGGCGCGAGGGTATTATCGCATTACGGGCAGTTGGGATAATCCGACGGTCGAACGTATCAAGAGCGCAGACGCTGCCGCAGCGACTGCGGAGGCACCGAAATAATGGGCAAAGTAGCCGCGATTCAAATGACGTCGAGCCACTTGGTGGCAGAGAATCTGGCCGCGGCGGGCGAATACTTGCGCCAAGCCAAGGATCAAGGGGCGCAGATTGCCTGCCTGCCCGAGAATTTCTCGTTCCTTGGCCTCAAGGACGCGGACAAGCTGCAGGTGGCGGAGACCGATGGTGAGGGAGTCGTGCAGGCGTTCTTGAGCAGCACGGCGCGGAAACTCAGGATGTGGATCCTGGGCGGCAGCATCAACATCAAAGGCGATTCGCCGAAACGCGTCGCCAATGCATCGCTGCTGATCGATGCCGACGGCAAGCGGGTTGCGCGCTACGACAAAATGCACTTGTTCGACGTCACCATTCCCGGCCGCAACGAACAGTACCGGGAATCCAGCCACGTGGTACCGGGACGCGAGGTGGTGGTTGCCGACACACCGGTGGGGAGGCTCGGGCTCTCGGTCTGCTACGACATGCGGTTCCCGGAACTGTACCGCGAATTGGTAGCGCGCGGCGCCGAGTGGCTGGCAATGCCGGCAGCCTTCACCGTGCCGACCGGGCAGGCGCACTGGGAGACGCTGCTCAGAGCGCGAGCCATCGAAAATCTATGCTATGTGGTTGCGCCGGCGCAGATTGGCCTGCACAGCAACGGCCGCGAGACCTACGGCGATTCGCTGATCGTGGACTATTGGGGCAAGGTGTTGTGTCGTTTGCCGCAAGGTTGCGGAGTGATTTCAGCAGACATCGATCTTAAAGCCCAAGCGGAATCCCGCGGGCGCTTTCCGGCGCTCGATAACCGGCAGCTGGGCCTGTCCAAAGCAGCTGCCGTGCGCGCGTCGAACGCCGCGACGGTTCTGGCATGAACGCGCGCAGCGCCGAATTGGTCCCGCCCACCTTCGAGGTGGCAGAGAAGATGATACTGGCGCCGTCGGGCCTCGATGAACGGCGCTTGAGCCAGGTCCTCGACACCATCATGAGCCGCGGCGTTGACTATGCCGACCTATATTTTCAGCTGTCGCGGGAAGAATCCTGGTCGCTGGAAGACGGCATCGTCAAGGATGGTTCGCACAGCATCGAACAAGGCGTCGGCGTGCGCGCCATCAGCGGCGAGAAAACCGGCTTTGCATACACCGACGAAGTACTGTTGCCGGCCCTGATCGAGGCTTCCGACGCGGCTCGGGCGATCGCCCGAAGCGGCGGCAGGAATGCGGTGAAAGCCTGGCATCGACCTCTCACGCATCGGCTGTATCTGCCGGTCGATCCGCTCGATGCCATCAACGATGAGGACAAGGTGGCGTGGCTGATGCGCATCGATGCCGATACGCGCCGCATCGACCCGCGGGTCAAGCAAGTGATGGCTTCATTGGCGGCGGTGCACGAGATCGTGCTGATTGCATCGAGCGACGGCACGATCGCCGCGGATGTGCGCCCACTGGTGCGCCTCAACGTTTCGGTGATCGTCGAGCAGAACGGCCGCCGCGAACAGGGCTACAGCGGCGGCGGCGGCCGCTTCGGCCTCGATGAGCTGCTGCACGGCGATGCACCGTTCGCACATGGGCGCGAGGCCGTGCGGCAGGCGCTGGTCAATCTGGAGGCGGTGGCGGCGCCGGCCGGATCGATGACCGTGGTCTTGGGTCCGGGCTGGCCGGGCATTCTGCTGCACGAGGCCATAGGTCATGGCTTGGAGGGCGACTTCAACCGCAAGGGCACCTCCGCCTTCTCGAACCGCATCGGGCAGAAAGTGGGGACCGATGAGATCACGGTGGTCGATGACGGCACGCTGAATCGCCGGCGCGGATCTTTGAACATCGATGATGAGGGCACGCCGACCCAGTGCACGACGCTGATCGAGAACGGTGTGCTGCGCGGCTACATCCAGGACAAAATGAACGCGAGACTCATGGGCATGCCGGCCACCGGAAACGGCCGGCGCGAATCCTTCGCGCATATGACGCTGCCGCGCATGACCAATACCTACATGCGCGCCGGTTCGCGCGCGCCGGAGGAAATCATCGCCTCCGTGGAGAAGGGCTTGTATGCCGTCAATTTCGGCGGCGGCCAGGTTGACATCACTTCCGGCAAATTCGTGTTTTCGGCGAGCGAGGCATACTTGATCGCCAACGGCAAAATTGGCGCACCCGTCAAAGGCGCGACCCTGATCGGCAATGGTCCGGATGTGCTCACGCGTGTCAGCATGGTGGGCAATGATCTGAAGCTGGACGGCGGCGTCGGGACTTGCGGCAAGGAAGGCCAGTCGGTCCCGGTCGGAGTCGGCCAACCCACTCTGCGCATCGATGCATTGACTGTGGGCGGCACCGGCTAGCGCCTTCGATTCTGTACGATCCCGCGTCAAATGCCGATTCTGCGGGTGCTTCCTGCGTGGAAGAATTGGTCCTGCGGACTTCCAAGGAGGAAACCCCGCCGATTCAATGGGGATCGCAGGACGAGCGCCGCGCGTGGGCGGGACGATGGGGCCGATCGTCTCGTCCGCGCTTCATCCTGGGGCAGTGGCGGGCCAACCAACTTTTGTAATAAATACCTGTCATAAGCGGGTTTGCGGTGATTGCGTCACTTCCTGGCGACATGTGCAGCTGGGCAAATTCGGTGAGACGATCGTAGCGTGCTCCAAGTCGCATCCGCCCAGGCGAGGGACTGGGTACGCTGCTCACCACCACACCTCACGGAGTTCTCATGGCTGACAACACAATGACCGGCACGTTCCAGATCAACCTGCCGAAGGATCTCTTGTCCGAGGCAAAGCGTGCTGCCAAGCCGAAGAGCGATCAGCTGCACGTCGAGGGCTGGCGCACTTCTTGGTTGTCGAGGCTCGCGGAGTTGTTGGTCGGCAAGGACTGATCGGATCGTCGCAGGCGTTTGAATCTGGCATTTTAAGTTAAATTCAGCGGAAGCCACGCGGCAACGGGATTAACATGGCGCCTGAAGGGGAAAACCCATGCGCTTGTCCCGACCGGTCTATGAAAGCCTGCCGCTGATTTATGTGGTGATCGGCGGACTGGCCATATTTCTGTTCTACATCAATCCGCCGGGTTTTGCCGGCAAGGCCGCGTTCCTGATCGGCTGCATTTGCTTGACAGCCGGCGCCACGCTGTTCTTGCGTCGCAAGGATTACCGCGCCTTGAGCCGTGAATACAACGGCGAGACGATCGACCTGCCGTCCGATCTCAACGGCTAAGCAGTCTTCGGACTTTCGGTCATTTCGCCCTCCGACGCTTCCAGCGAGTTGCGCACGCGGGGAGCGCGCTCATCGATATACATGATCTCGTGTTGTCCGATTTGCACGACGTCGCCGTCGTTCAAGTTATAGCGCCGCACGCGTTTGGACTGCACGTAGATGCCGTTGGTGCTGTTGAGATCTTCGATCAAGCAGGAGTCCGCCTGCGTGACGATTTGGCAGTGATGGCGGCTGATGAATTTGCTGTCGATCTGCAGGTCGTTATCGGAAGTGCGGCCGATCACGAGACGGCCTGGCTTCAATTCGCGCTCGCTCACGGTCTTGCCTTCGGTCGCGAGGAGAATTCGACCGACCGTTGCGCCGGATTCACCGCTGGGCAGAGCAATGTGCTCCAAAGTGGGAATGCGCATGCGGTTGGTGCCCGAGGCAAATTCCACCCATTGCAGTTCGCGGATCGCGGCGTCTAGTTCCGTTGCGGTTACCAGATCCTTGTCCTGGCCGTATGCGGCCATGAGTGAGGTATCGCACAGGGTGTTGATCAGGCGCGGTACGCCGCCGGTGTATTTGTAAATCGTGGCGTAGGTGTCTTCGGCAAATATTCGCCGTCCCTGTGATCCGGCCACCTCCAGGCGATGGTCGATGTAAGCGTTGGTCTCAGCCTTGGTGAGCGCCGCGAGATGAAATCTCAGGCGCACGCGCTGCGTCAGCGACAGCAGTTCCGGCGAGTTGAGCTTGTCGTTCAATTCGGGCTGTCCGGCGAGAATGATGCGCAACACCTTTTCCCTGGTGGTCTCCACCCCGGACAGCAAGCGCACTTCCTCGAGCACGCGGTAGCTCAAGTTTTGCGCTTCGTCGATTATCAGCAGCACCCGGCGGCCGTTGCTGTGCTGCTCCACCAGGAATTGGTTGAGCGTCGACAGCACTTCCGGCTTCTTCATGTTGTACGGCGAGAAACCGAATTGCACCAGTATGGTTTGCAGAAATGCCGTGGGCGACAGCTGGGTTTGATTGATTTGCGCGATGACCACATCGGATTGCAGTTCGCGAATGAAGGTTTCGATCAGGGTGGTCTTGCCGGCGCCGATTTCACCGGTAATCACCACAAAACCGTCGGTAAACCAGATGGTCGATTCCATGTACGCCTTGGCGCGCGCATGCTGTTTGCTCAAGTACAGGAACTGCGGGTCCGGGCTCAAGCGGAACGGCAGATCGTGGAGTTTGAAGAGTTCTAGGTACATCGCGGGCAGTTTAAGGGATTGGTACCAAACCGCGAAATGACGCCCTAGGCCCACTCGATCAGTTTCAGGGCACCCGCCAGGGCCCTATCGCGGTCCTTGGCGTGCTGCTTGAGGATGGTGCAATGGCCCAGCTTGCGTCCGGGGCGGGCTTGTTTGCCGTAATCATGAAACGCCAATCCATCGATCGCCAGCAGGCGGCCCCGATCGGGCATTTTACCGAGGAAATTGATCATCGCCGTGTGCCCCAGAGCCCGGGTGCTCCCGAGCGGCAAGTCGCATATGGCGCGAAGATGGTTTTCGAACTGGCTGGTGACGCAGCCTTCGATGCTCCAATGTCCCGTGTTGTGCACCCGAGGCGCCATCTCATTGGCAATCAAGCGTCCTTTCACCACGAAAAATTCAATGGCCAGTATTCCGATGTAGCAGAGCGCGTCCATGACCCGCTTGAGATACGTGCGCGCAGAACGCTCGAGATGCGCATTCGTCAGCGGCGCAATGCCATATCGCAATATGCCGCCCTCGTGTGTATTGGCGGACAGCGGATAGAAAACCGTCCGCCCGGCGGCGGAGCGCGCGCCGATGATGGAAACCTCGCGCGAGAATGTCTGATACGCCTCATAAATCAGGCCGCTACCGCCAATCGCCGTCCATGCCGCATCGATGTGCGCCGCGCCGTGCAGGACGAATTGTCCCTTGCCGTCGTAGCCCAAGCGCCGCGTCTTCAGCACGCCGGGAAGCCCGATGTTCCGGGTTGCGCTTATCAGCTGCTCCTTGCTGTCGATCGCGGCATGCGCCGCCACTGGAATTTTGAGCTTGGAAAACAGGGCCTTTTCGACCAAGCGATCTTGCGACGCTTCGAGCGCCGCCCGCGGCGGCCGGATTCTCGTGGTTTTCTCCAGAGG
>DATMKO010000407.1:0-2088 GCA_035571175.1 Steroidobacteraceae bacterium
GCAAGGTCATCGACTAGCCGAGTACCGCCAGCAAGCGGGTGCCGATCTCATGCAAACGCCAGCCGCTGAGCGCGTGGGTGTCGCGCTTGCCCATGGCCAGTGCCTTGAGTTCGCCGCGCGGCGCCAGCACCTCGGCACTCACCTGAAGTTCCCCGGCACGCGCGTCCACCGTCTTCGTCAGCCGTTCGAGCAGTGCCTTCTGCTCCGGGGTCGGACGAGAATCCTGCACCGGCTCTACATCCGGTGAGCCGGCACCCGCGGCGCGCACCAGGGCATCGAGCAGGGTGGCCGCGAACTTGTCACTCATGGGCTGCACTGCGTCGAGCGCGGCCGCGCTTACGGGATTGGCCTGGGCGATGGAAAATAGCGCGGCATCCGCGAGAATCCAGGCGCGCGGCAGATCGCGCTCGCGCGCCAGCTTCTCGCGCCAGACTGCGATGGCTTTGGCGCGGGCGCGCGGCTCGGGTTCCAGCTGGCTGATTCCACGCAGCCGCTCCCACGCCTGCGCGGCATCCGGCTCATAGAGCCGACGCTCTTCGAGTTCCAGGCAGTCCTCGCGGACCCAGTGCTCGCGCCCAAGTTTTTCCAGGCGCCCCTTGAGTTCATCGGCGATGGCGCCGAGGTACAGCACATCGTCGGCCGCGTACTCGAGCTGCGCCGCTGTGAGCGGCCGCTTCGACCAGTCGGTGCGAGTTTGCCCCTTCGGAATGGTCACGCCGAGCAATGTCTTCACCAGTTCTGCGTAGCCGACTTGGGGTTTCATGCCGATGCAAGCCGCCGCAATTTGTGTATCGAACACCGGCGACACCACTTGCCTGGCGGTGAGATAGACGGCTTCGAGATCCTGGCGCGCGGCATGAATGAGCTTGCGCACGCCGGGCGCCGTCAGGACCGGCATCAAGGCGTCGAGGCCGCCGATTCGCAGCGTATCGACATACCAGATCTGTCCCGGTGTGCTCAGCTGCAGCAGGCACAATTTCGGAAAAAACGTGCGCTCGCGCAAAAATTCCGTATCGAGGCCGATCGATGCCTGCGACTCCAGGGTGCGCGCAAGCGAATCAAGCTCATCGCTTCGATCGATCCAAATCGCGTCAGGCATCGTCTTACCACGTGTACAATTTGGAACGAATTATGACTGAATCGGCATGCTGCGACTCGTAAAAGCATTTTTGGACATTGCACTTCGGCGGCAGACTCCGGCGTATTTGCCGGCGTCGTCGTTGCTCTTGTTGCTGGCGGCCGGCGCCGCCGCGCTATCGGAAGTGCTCGGCGCGCTGTTGCCGCCCCCGCCGAACGATGCGATCTTGCTGCGCATCGTTCTCGGCGTGGGACTGCCGGTCGCGTTCACGTGGGTGTTGCTGGCGCTCACACGACGCCATGCGCGCTTCTTGCAGACCGCGACCGCGCTGCTCGGCGTCGGTGCGCTGGCGGGTTTCATTCTCTATCCGCTGGACTCCCTGGTGCGCCTGATCGGCGTGGACAAACTTTTGGCGCTGCCGATCGGCGTGCTGTGGACGGCCATATTTATCGGTTATCTGCTGGCGTGCGCGCACATTTGGCGCTCGGCATTCGATTCCGGCCTGATTTTGGGCGGAATCATCAGCATCGGCTACTTCGTAATGCAGACGGCCATCGAGCAGCAAGTGCTGCCGCATTCATGACGCACATCCATATCTTAGGTATAGCAGGAACTTTCATGGGCGGCGTGGCCGCCATCGCCAAGGCGGCCGGATTCAAAGTCACCGGCTCTGATCTCAATGTGTATCCGCCGATGAGCACGCAGCTCAACGCGCTCGGCATCGAGTTCGTGCAGGGCTACGGCGCCGATCAGCTGAATCTCAAGCCCGACATGATCGTGGTCGGAAACGCGCTGAGCCGCGGCAGTCCGGTGATCGAGGCCATGCTCGACCGCGGCATGCCCTATACCTCCGGACCGCTCTGGCTGGCGGAGGAGGTATTGCACGCTCGCCACGTGATCGCCGTCACCGGTACCCATGGCAAGACGACCACCACCGCCATGCTCACGTGGATACTGGAACACGCCGGTCTCGAGCCGGGATACCTGGTCGGCGGCGTGCCGGGCAACTT
>DATMKO010000408.1:0-7547 GCA_035571175.1 Steroidobacteraceae bacterium
TCGAGCTCTTCGGCAACGATCGTGGCAATGCCGGTGTAGGCGCCCTGGCCCATTTCGAGGTGCTTGGCGATCACCGTCACGCTGTTGTCCGCGCCGATGCGCAGGAAGGCGTTGGGCGCAAACGGCGCGCCGGATGCAAGCCCCGCTGCTGCGGTTGCGGCTGCGCGCCGCGTCGAAATGATCCAATCAAATCCGATCGTAAACGCCATGACGGATGCGCCACCGGCTCCTTTGAGAAAAGCGCGGCGCGACTCATGTGATCTACGGGTTGGGGTTGTCATGGGATTATGACTTGAGTACTTGAGCAGCCGTATGAATTGCGGCGCGGATACGAGAATAGGTGGCGCATCGGCAAATGTTACCGCTCATCGCGGCATCAATGTCAGCGTCGGTCGGCGCGGAAGTTCTTTCCAGGAGTGCCGTCGCCGACATCACTTGTCCCGATTGGCAGTAGCCGCATTGCGGGACTTGCAGTTCGATCCAAGCCGCTTGCACTGCCTTGGCCTGTTTGCTCTGCAGGCCTTCAATGGTTGTGACCTTGCGACCGGCCACCGACGACAGCGGCGTGACACAGGAACGTGTGGCTTTTCCGTCCAGGTGCACGGTGCACGCACCGCACAGCGCCATGCCGCAACCAAATTTCGTACCGTGCAGGCCAGCGACTTCGCGCAGCGCCCACAGCAGGGGCATCGTGGGATCGGCGTCCAAAGTGGCGGATTTGCCGTTGAGTAGGAAGGTGGTCGCCATGAGTGACTCCGCGGGTGGTTATCCGATTCTACAACCGGAACGCCCCCCAATGCCAAACGCGTTATCCAAACACCAATTTCACTCGAACACGATGCGCGGAAAGTAAAACGACACCGTCCAGTTCGGCAAGTCGACGATTTCGCTGATGCGAAGGTCGCCGCAGACGCTGCACAACATATAGGCATCGATCGCCTGCATCCCATGCTGGTGCATGAGCAGGTCGACCATCGAGCGCACGGACGCGCGCGAGGCCTGCATGAGATCCGGGCCGATGCCGGTCGCGACTTCGTAACCCTTGGCGTCCAAGTGCCGGGTGACAGGACCTGAGGTTTTGAAACGCGGAAACTTGAGCGGCATATTCTTGAATAAATCAAATTGCAGGGCCACGCGCATCGGGCTCTCGATGGCGGTGCCGCACACCTCACCGTCGCCCTGTGCCGCATGCGTATCTCCCACGGAAAACAGCGCGCCGGACACCTCGATCGGTAGAAACAGTTCGGTCCCCAGCGCGATATCTCGGACATCCATGTTGCCGCCGACGCGGCGCGGCGGCACGATGCTGTGCAAGCCGAGTTCTGCCGGCGCCACGCCGATGGTTCCGGTAAAGGGTTTCAATGGGACCTTGCCCCAAGACCCATACAACGCCGGCGCCAGATTGCCCGCGTCGTAGCGCCACAGATGCAGCGCCGGCTCAAGGAATTCATCGGCCAACAGACCAAACCCGGGAATGTTCGCCGTCCAACCAAAGCCCGACGGCACGAACGACAGCAGCGTAACCTTGAGTACATCGCCGGGCTCGGCTCCGTCGATATACACCGGACCGGTGACCGGATTGATCTTGTCGAAATCCATGCGAGTCACATCAGCGGCACTTGAGTTCTCGCGCAGCTGGCCACCCGAGGCATCCGCCACGTCGAATTCCAACGACTCTCCCGGCGCTATGCGTACCGCGGGAGCAAAACTGTTGTCCCAACCGAGATGCCGGTGATGGATGGTGTGTCGATGTGCTGGATGGGGATTCGAGGTCGACATGTTTCCACGCATTGTACGGGATAGACTGCGGAGGTTAAAAGGAGCCACCGCTTGTCGCTAGAAGAATTCGGCTACAAACAGCAATTGCACCGCGCGCTTACGACCAAGGACCTGATCGTCTTCGGGATGATTTTCATGGTGCCGATCGCGCCTTATTCCGTTTTCGGCTTCGTGTGGAACGATGCCAAGGGCATGGTGCCGCTGGCTTATCTGGTGGGCCTCATCGGCATGTTTTTTACCGCCTTGAGCTATGCGGCCATGTCGCGCGCATTTCCGCTGGCAGGGTCGGTCTACACCTACGCGCAGCGCGGCCTGCACGAGATCGCCGGCTTTTTCTCCGGTTGGCTCATTCTTCTTGACTACATCCTGGTGCCATCGCTGTTGTATCTGTTCAGTGCGGTGGCGCTGCGTCCAATATTTCCCGCGCTGCCGCCGTGGATTTGGCTGGTGGGATTTATTTCCTTCAACGCAGTGGTGAACCTGCTCGGCATACAGCTTTCCGCTCGCGTCAATCGCTATATGCTTGCCATGGAGTTGGTGATACTGGCGCTGTTCGTGATCCTGGGGTTGGCGGCCCTGTACGGCGGGGCAGGCGCCGGCAGGCTGACTTTGAAGCCGATTTACGACCCGCACGTGTTTTCATTGGCCACTGTGGCTGGAGCGACCTCGATTGCCGTGCTGTCGTTTCTCGGCTTCGACGGTATATCCACGCTCGCCGAAGAAAACCGCGGCGGCCAGAACGCGGTGGGCAGAGCCACAGTGTTGTCGTTGCTATTGGTCGGCGTGCTATTCATGCTGCAGACCTGGATTGCCACGGACTTGAGCGTGGGAATGCATTTTGCCTCTCCGGAGACGGCGTTCTACGAGATCGCGGAACGTGCCGGCGGCAATGCATTGAGGCTTGTCACAATCATGGCCGTCGTACTTGCCTCAGCCATCGCGAACGCCATGGCTGCTCAAGCCGCAGTGTCGCGCATATTGTTTGCGATGGCGCGCGATGGCAAGTTGCCGGCGATTTTGGGCAGGGTGCACCCACGGTTCCGGACCCCTTATGTAAGCACCCTTGCGGTTTCAGGAGTCTCGCTGCTGGTGGGACTGCTGTTCGCGGACCGCATTGACGATTTGACCCGCATCGTCAATTTTGGCGCGCTCACCGGCTTCGTGCTGCTGCATCTGTCGGTGATCAACCACTACTTCCTCAGGAAGCGCAGCGGCGATTGGTTTCGGCATCTCATCTTCCCGCTAGTCGGCATGCTGATCATCATTTACGTGCTGTACGAAATGGACCGCGCCGCGAAGCTTTTGGGTCTAAGCTGGATTGCGATCGGCGTTCTTTACTACCTCGTGCTGACTTTCTGGATAAAAAAGCCGGCCGCGCTGAAGGTTTAGATGACACAGCCAAACGCGGAGGCAGAGGAGGCTGTGCCGTACCAGCGGCCGACCATTTGGCAGCTGGCAGCGCCGTCGATCATGGCCAATCTCATGTTCTCGATGGTCGCCATGGTGCAGACCAAATTTGTCGGTGGATTGGGAGCGCCCGCGGTGGCCGCGGTCGGCGCCGGTCAGCGGGTATTTTTCGCGCTGCAGGCGCTTTTGATGGCGATCGGAGTCGGCACGACGGCACTGGTCGCGCGCTCTTGGGGGGCGGGTAAGCAGGAGGAGGCGAGCCGAATTACTTCATCGTCCCTCATGCTGGGCGGACTGGTGGGATTGGCGCTGATGACATTCGGCATGATGTTTTCGCATCAGATCGCCAGTGTATTTGGTTTGGACGAGTCCGCCTCACAATTGGCGGCGCGCAATATATTCTGGCTGTCGGCATTCATCATCGGCTTTGCGATCGACATCATCTTATCCAGCGCTCTGCGTGCTGCGGGCAATGCCTGGACGCCGCTGCTGTTTGGTTTGGCGGTCAATTTGGTCAACCTGCCACTGCTCTACACCTTCATCCTGGGCAATTTCGGCGCACCGCGCATGGGTTCTGCGGGCGCGCCGTTTGCGTCCGGATTGTCGTTTGTGCTGTGTGGCGCGGTGTTGGTTTGCTGGTGGATGCGACAACGATTGACGCTCAAATTCTTTCCCGGCGATATCTTCAAAATGGCGCGCTATGAGCGCCTCTTGCACATCGGTTATCCGGTTGCGCTCGAGCAGGTCGTGCTGCAATTCGGATTTTTCCTGTTCGTGGCGCTCATCGGCCGGTTTTATGGAACCGAGGCATTCGCGGCCTACAATGTCGGCGTCAATATGCTGAACGCAGCGATGGTGGTGGGGTCCGGATTCTCGATCGCGGGCGCGACATTGGTTGGCCAGCATTTAGGCGCCGGCGACGTCGAGGGCGCGGCCCGCAGCGGCTGGCGCGCCTGCATCATCGCGGTCGCCGCGATGTCCCTCATCGGCATTGTGATTGTGTTCAACGCCACCGCGTTGGCGCACTTTTTCCTTGGCCACGATGAAATCACGGTGCAACGCACCATTGAATTCACTTATATCATGGCGGCCATGCTGCCGCTGTTGGGCATCGACATGGCGATCGGCGGTTCCCTGCGCGGCGCCGGCGACACGCGTTTTCCGCTAATGACCTCATTTCTCGGGTTGATCGGCGTGCGCTGTGCATTGGCGGCAACCTTCGCCTTGTTTCACTTGCCGGTGATTTGGGTGTATAGCTCGATCATCGGCGACTATCTGCTCAAGGGTTCGTTGCTCATCTGGCGCTTCAAATCAGGTCGTTGGAAACATGTGCTGACCGTTCACGCGGCCGCCGCTCAAGGATAACCATCATGCGAAGCCGAGAAGTACAACTCATCGAACGTCCGCAAGGATTGCCGGTGCCGCAACAATTCCGGATCGTGGAAGCCGAAGTACCAGAGCCCGCAGATGGGCAACTGCTGGTGCAAAACATCTATATGTCAGTCGATCCGGCCATGCGGCCGCGCTTGGCGGGACAGACGGCACTCAATGAAGCGATGATGGGCGGTGCGATCGGCCGCGTGCTCAAGTCGCGCAATCCGGCATTCAATGTGGGTGATCACGTCGAGTCGATGAACGGCTTCCGAGAGTACTTTGTCTCCGACGGCAAGGGTCTGTCCAAGCTCGATGCCGATGGCATGCCGTTGGTCGCCTACATGAGTGTTCTGGGATTGACCGGCCTCACCGCCTACGGCGGGCTGCTGGTCATCGGCGCACTCAAGGACGGCGAGAATGTTTTCGTATCGGCGGCGGCGGGCGCCGTGGGCAGTGTCGCGGCGCAGATTGCAAAGATCAAAGGCTGTTATGTGATCGGCAGCGCCGGCTCGGATGAGAAGTGCCGCTGGCTGAAGGAGGACCTTGGATTGGACGTCGCCATCAACTACAAGAAGGGCGAATTGCGCACCTCACTGAAGGCGGCCGCATCCAAGGGCATCGATGTGTATTTCGAGAATGTGGGCGGCGAGCATTTGAATGCCGCTCTGCCGCGTATGAATGCGCTCGGGCGCATCGCCGTCTGCGGCATGATCTCCGCCTACAATAATTTTGGCGCCGTGTCCGAGCCGGTCACGACGCTGTCGAATATGATCTACAACCGGATCACGATGCGCGGTTTCGTGTTCTACGAGTTCGAATCCAAGCGCGCGCAGTTTCTGAAAGATATGAAGCGCTGGATCAAGGACGGCCGGCTAAAGTATCGCACTACGATTCAAGAGGGTATTGATGCGGCTCCGACTGCCTTGATCGGCCTGTTCACCGGCGCAAACACCGGAAAAATGGTGGTGCAGCTGGCGAAGGAGTGATGGCCCGGATTCTGCGGCCTGCGTAGCGCAGGCCTGGACTCTAACGCAGCCCGTTGGCAAATGCGCGAATATCGCGGGCCAGCATTTCCGGCTCCTCGAGCGCGGCGAAGTGGCCACCCTTGGGCATTTCGCTCCAATGCGTAATGCTGTAGCCGCGCTCGACATAGGGCTTGGCTGGAATCGGTAGCTCGCGAGGAAAGTGCGCTATGCCGACTGGAACGCTTATCTTTTCGCCGGCCGCAAATCTCAAGGGCCGCCGCCGGCTCTCCCAATACAAACGAATCGCCGACGGCATGCTGCGGGTGAACCAGTACAACGACACAGTGGTCAGAATTTCGTCCCGGCTGAAGCGCCGTTCGATGTCGCCGTCGGAGTCGCTCCAGCTGCGAAACTTATCGACTATCCATGCGGCAAGACCTACCGCCGAGTCGTTGAGCGCGGGCCCGAGGGCGTGCTGGCGCTGGCCAGCAAGTCGCGCGTATCCGATTCTTCAGATCGATAATGTCGGACTCATCGACCGCGATACGGAACCGCTCGATTTTCATTTTGCGTCGCCGGTCGTACCGTCTTTCAACCCGTGTGCTTTCTGGCGCCGGCGTCGTAATTGACGAATATTGCCTTCGGTATCAAGCAATGCACGCCTTTGCGAATGTCGACTACTTGCGAGACGCGGCAATCGCCTACGATCGAGGTAAGCGCGTACGCTTCCTCGCGGCTCATCGGGACCATGGTTTGCGCAGCGAGCCAATTGACGGTCTGTTCGACGGCGATCTTCATCGCCTGATTCAAATCCTCATCAAATCCGAGGAACACCCAGTTGGTTTTCGTCTCCGCCCACGGCCAGTCGGTTTTCAGATCCTTGCGGACAACCGGCTGAATTTCGATCTCTTTGTACGAGCATTCCAACGCCGTCAGATTTACTTCGCCGTTGCCTTGGCGGCAATGCGAGTCACCGGTCCAAATCAAGCCGCCTTTTTGAAACACCGGCATATACAGGGTTGATCCGGCTTGCAGTTCGTTCACATCCATATTGGAGCCGTTTTTCCACGGTCGCAGCGTACTGGTGCGGCCCTTGGCGTCGCGGATGGGTGGTCCCGCCTTGGCGTCCGGTTCATTCGGATCGACGCCGACGGCAAACGTGCCTGGGAAGGGCTTTAGATCAATGACGATGCCGGGTTTGAATTCCGTCTGCATCTTGGCCAGGTCCAATTTGTAGTAGCGGACGAATCCTTCCGGAAACTCGGCCGCCAGTTGCCCCACGGTGGGAAAATCCTTACCCGGCACGTTGAAATTGAAGGCATCCGCCTTGGGAACGATCTTCAGAATGTGTATTTCCAGGGTGTCGCCTGGTTCAGCCTCCTCGACGTAGATGGGTCCGGTGATCGAGTGCGGTCCGCCGCCGGGATTCGCCTTGCGCAGCCTCACGATCTCATCCATGGGTACGCCGGGTTTTATTTGCCCAAGCGAGTGCGACAGCGTCTCGATGGAGACGGTGTCACCCGAATGGATCGTGAGCTTGGGTTTCTCGTTGATGTCGTACCAGCCCCATTGCACGTTTTCGGCGGTCGCAGGTAGCACGTAGTGCTTGGCGGTGTGCTTGGCGTGATCGCTTTCCTGAGCTTGCGCCGGCAAAGATGACATCAGCGCAACGACAGCGGCAATGACCCATGATCTATCGACGCAAAACAGGATGTTCGGATTCATTTTCGATCCCTTTGTGGCGCTGCCTGGCAAACTCTACACAACACAGGCGTTTGTTAACAACAGTCTGCCGGCGTATCTTAGCCGTCGGCGTCGATGCGAACCAACCATAACCTTAAAGCGGTTGATCAATGCTGAATCGAAGACAACTCCTCGGGGGCGCGGCGGCGGTTCTCGTCGAGAAATGGAGTTATGCGCTAGGTGACACCGCTTCCGGTTATCGGCGCGCCCGCTACGATCGTGCCATCGTGATCGACGCGCTCGGCGGCCTCGGCGAGTTCAATCCGGGCGCGGCGGACG
>DATMKO010000409.1:0-3649 GCA_035571175.1 Steroidobacteraceae bacterium
AGGCAAGCCGGATCATCGTGAATGCGCACCGCATCAACCAGGGCGTCGTTCCGGATCTCCGCAAGCCCGATGCCTGCGAAGAGGTACAAATTAGACTTGCCGGTGAGCGAGCGGCGCGCTGCAGGCCAAAGTGCTGACCGATGATGAAGCACGCCGCGTCGCCATCAATATTGCGCGGCTGCCGGAGCTACTGGGGCACAAGGAATGAAGGCTGTACGCCAACCGGAGGGCGTTGCTCCGAACCTCACCGTTGCGGAACGTGTGCTGCTCTTCCGCATTCCCAGCGGTACCGATTGGCAGAAGGCCAGTGTCAGCGGTGCGACCGTGACGGCGGTGGTGGCGAAGGGCCTTGTCGAGCGCGTTCGGGCGGCACTGCTCACGCTCACGGACCAAGGGCGCGCTGCGCTGGCGGCGTTGCTAAAGAATGGGAACCCCACCTGAGGGCTGCTATCGGGCAGGGCGCTGCTCGCGCTCATCCAATACCCGATAAACGGACGCGCGGCCGATGCCGAGCGCCTTGGCAATCTGCGTGGCTCCGATGCCTTGCGCCTTCAATTCACGCACCCTGGCCGGATCAATCGAAGGCGGCCGGCCTTTGTAGACGCCGGCGGCTTTGGCTTTGGCGATACCCTCAAGCTGGCGCTCGCGGCGCAGGTTGGTTTCGAACTCGGCGAACACGCCGAGCATATCAAGGAAGCACTTGCCGGCCGCCGTGCTGGTATCGATCGGCTGCTCGGTCGCCTTCAACGATGCGCCGCGCGCCTTCACCTGGCGCACGATGTCTTGGAGGTCGCCGATGCTGCGGGCGAGGCGATCGATGCGGGTGACCATCAGCACGTCGCCGGCGCGAAGGAATTCCAGCACTGTCCGCAGCTCGTCCCTGCCTTCCGTCGTCGTGCCGCTGCGCTTCTCGGCGCGGATCACCTCGCATCCTGCCGCCTTCAGAGCCGCCTCCTGGATCGAAAGGTCCTGATCGGTGGTGCTAACCCTAGCGTACCCGATGGCAGTCACGTCCTTCCCCTTGTCCCGTTTGCATCTAGACCACGAGACAATGCCGTCTTATAATTGCATTGTCAACTCTATTAGGACAGCATTCTTGTATTAAGCTACTGATTCGGATGGGTAAACCCAAATAAGACCCGAGCCGGGAGCCTGGGCGCCCCCCAATTGTCCAGCCAGGATGGCCTGAAATTGCGCGTTGCAGGCTCGTGGGTGCGAGGAGCGTTTGCCGCTTAAGGGCACAAGCCTCCGCGTGGATATTCGTTGTCAGCGGCACCTGTAAGCCATTTTACTAATGGTTGTAGTTAAAGATAGTTGCTACTGAACCGGGGTGGTGCCGGGCCATGGGGTCCGAGCCCTGGCCGGAGCATTGTTCGCCAGGGGAGATTTCGGGCCGGATGCCCACCAACCCTCTACACATTTCGGCCAAGTCCGCCCAGGCACGCATTACCGCCGCCCTGGGTGCGAAAGGCCGACCGATCGGAACTGCCCTCGGTGGCGGTTTGAAAGCGCCTGCCGCCGCAGGGGCCGCGCACGGGGAGGGCTCACGTGACCCACAAACCGCGTCATCCGAAGATCGGCAAACCGGTTTCCATCTGTACGGGAAACCGCTCCCGGCGGATTGCCATCACCAGAGCGCCGGCTACGGCGTTTGCGATATCGTCGTGAGAGCCCGGCGCATGGTCTATGATGTCGCGTCCGCCGCGCGAGGTGCGCCGTTCCAATCCGCAGAGCTGTGCGACCAGGCGCGGACTGTCGAGCAGCGCAACGTTTCGGCTGTTCAGTTCCGGCAAAAGGTCGCGATAAAGATCGGAACGTGTGCGCGTGGCAACGCGATAGGTGATGCCGTGCCGAGAGAAGGCCTCGCGCGGCCATTCGCCGCCGTACCTGTCGCCTTCGATCGTGCCGACGTGATAGCGCTTGAGCAGGGCATCAAATTCCGCCACCACGCACTCCGGGCTGAACGGCGGCCGTCGCTCGCGGATGGCGTCAAGCGTGAGCACGCGATTCTCGCGATGTGCGACTGCGCAGGTCATGGCATCGCATGCGCCGCCACTCGGGTCAACAAACGCGGAATATTGCACGCCAGCGATCGGCGGGCGCTCATAGATCCCAGGATCGATTGCCGCCTCGACCACATCGCGCGCGATGTAGCTATCAACATCGGTCCGGAACTCGGCACCATACTCCGCGGCGGCTGCGGCCGGGTCGCGCTCGATCGCGGCATCAATGATGCTCTGCCGGAAGGTCGGGTTCATCGTCCGCGTGGCCGCCTTCCAGATCAACACCGGAGCATCGTCGCGGCCGTAGTATCGGCGGTAGGCGTCGAACAACGCGCCTCGTCGCGCATAGGGGCTTGAGGCGCACAACAGCATTGCGTTGGGGATCGTGCCCATGCCCGGCCGCACCGCGTCGAGGATTTCATAATCGGGCGTCGCCGAATCTTCGGCCGGCCAATAGGCCAGCTCATCGCAGAGCGCTGCCGCGATGGTGTAGCCGCGCGTCGTGCGATGCGAGGCAGTACCGATCTCGATGGTGACAGCGTTGTTGAGGTCCAGGCCATCGGCCGTCTCGCGCTCGATCAGCGACGCGAGCATTGGCGTCCCCGTGATGAGGCCGCGAATGTATCTGACAATGACTCTCGCCTGCCTGCGATCGGTCGCAATCACCATAATCGTAGCGCGCTCGCCGCGCGTGAGATAACGGCGGAAATCGTGAAAGCACGCCAAAAACACGGCGATCAGAGCGAGCACAAACGACTTGCCCGCGCGGCGACCGCAAATCAACCAAGCCTCGGCCGACGCCACGCTGAGTGGCCGGGTGCGCTCGGTGCATTGTCGGTAGATCGTGAGCTGCTCATCCGTCATCGGCAGCCCGAACAATGCGGCAATGAATGCCCGCCAAGCCGTCCATGATGACGGATTGCAAAACCACGACCCAAACAGGTTCGCGTCGTTCATCGCATCGAGCAGCGTGAGGTGGGGCGCCTTCACTCCTCCGCTCCCTGCGGTTCGTCCGCCTGAGCTTTCATTTTCAGGTAGGTTTCCAGATCGGGCGGCGTGACATCGCGCGCAATGCGGCCACGGTGGATGCCCAGGCATTCGAGGACGCGGCGCAGTGAATTGGTGGCGCGCTGGAACACTTCCAGCTCAACGACTTTGGCGCCGCCATTGCGGGCGAACCGGGTTTCCATCAGTTCGAGTTCGGTGCAAAGGGCGGCAGCGCGGCGAACCAGCGCCCGCTGTCCTTCGGAGAGGGTAGTCGGGTCGCCGCCGAGGTCGATCGCGAACAAGCCGTTCAAATCCCGGAAACGCCGGTACCACACGGACCGGCGGTCGATCCCCGGCAGCAGCTCCACGCCGTTGGTGACGCGGCTTCGTGCCTTGGCTTTGGCGAGGACAATCGGACCTTCCCCAGGGTGCCTGCTATTCTTTTGATCCTTTTTAACCCGACTAGGCAGCATGTTGCTCCACGCTTTTGCGTATTCATCAACGGTATTCCGGCCAAGGTTAACCGCAACTAATAAAAACTGCAAGGTGTGGGAAGACAGCCCATGGTAATAGCTACTTCTCTGGTGAACTCATCTGAGTGAGTGTACAACATATCATCAAAATCGACGAGTTTTGGGGACGAATCATCAAGCTGAGGT
>DATMKO010000410.1:0-3403 GCA_035571175.1 Steroidobacteraceae bacterium
CAAATGCTTTGGCGGCGAGTTTCTGCCGCATCGCGATATTCGTGGCGCCAAGGTTCGCCGCCAGTTCGTCGAGCAGCGCGCGGTAATCCGAGGGATCGACCACCACGGTTACGAATGCATGATTTTTCGCCGCGGCGCGCACCATCGCCGGGCCGCCGATATCGATATTGTCGACCGCATCGTCATAGGTACAGTCGGCCCGGCTCACGGTGGCGGCAAACGGATAGAGATTGACCGCAAGCAGATCAATCGGATCGATGGCGTGTTCGAGCATCACCGCCTCATCGAGGCCGCGCCGGCCCAGCAGGCCGCCATGAATCTTCGGATGCAGGGTCTTGACGCGGCCGTCCATGATTTCCGGAAAGCCGGTGTGCGCGGCGACTTCCACAACCCTGATGCCGTGGCTCGTCAGCAGCGCCGCGGTGCCGCCGGTGGACAGGATCTCAATGCCGCGTTCCTTCAGTTCGCGTGCGAACTCGACGATGCCGGTCTTGTCGGAAACGCTGAGCAACGCACGGCGTACGGGCGTGAGCACTGCTACTCGCCGATGCCGAACTCTTTGAGCTTCTTGCGCAATGTGCCGCGATTGATCCCGAGTATGGTCGCCGCCCGGCTCTGGTTGCCCTGAGCGTGGCCCATCACCGCTTTGAACAGCGGCTCTTCGACCTCGCGCATCACGAGATCGTACAAACGCGCCGGTTTATGCCCATTGAGCGTTTCAAAGTAGCATTGTAGGGCCTCTTCGGCCTGCGAGCGCAGCGGCACACCCTTGCCGTTGACCTTCAGATCGCGACCGTTGAATTGCGGTGCAACCTCTTTGCGTGATTTCGTTTTCTTTTTAGCAACCATGGCCTTAAGTTCAGTCTCCCCGCTGATCGTCGTTATTGTCCAAATTTCGCGGCTAGGCCGCGCGATCCATTCTCGTATCGTAATGCCGCAGCAGCGTGGACAATTGTTCCTCGGGCGTCTCGATTTGTACGAGACGGTTCCTCAAGTCCTCTTGTCCGGGATGCTGCCGGAAATACCAACTCAAGTGTTTACGCGCCACTCGAACACCGGTCTCAGCGCCGTAGAAGGCGTACAGTTCTTCGAGGTGGGCGCGCATAATATCACGGACTTTTTCCAGCGCTAGCACTGCGCGATTTTCGCCGGTCGCGAGAAAAAAATTGACTTCGTCAAAAATCCATGGCCGGCCTTGGGCCGCGCGGCCGATCATGATGCCGTCGCATCCGGTTGCGTCGAGAATTTGTCGCGCACGCTGCGGCGAATCGATGTCGCCGTTTGCAAAGACCGGAATCCTGGCGGCGGCTTTGATGGCGGCCACCGTCTCGTGTTCAGCGTTACCCTGATACATATCGGTGCGCGTGCGTCCATGGATCGCGAGTGCCTGAATACCGCTGTCCTCGGCGATTTTTGCAATGCGAATGCCATTCTTGTGGTGCGGATCCCAGCCGGTGCGCGTTTTCAACGTTACCGGCGCCGCAACGGCTCGTACCACGCTGTGCAAAATACGCGCAACCAGCGGCTCGTCCTGCAGCAGGGCGGAACCGGCCAAGCGATTGCACACTTTTTTCGCGGGGCAGCCCATGTTGATGTCGATGATCTGGGCGCCGGCATCGATATTGCGCCGTGCGGCATCGGCCATCATCGACGGATCGAAGCCGGCAATCTGCACCACGCGAGGACTGGGTTCGCCGCTGTGATCCATGCGGCGGCGCGATTTCGGCGTGTCCCATAAGCGCACGTCGGCGCTCAACATTTCAGAGGCGGCGAGGCCGGCTCCGAACGCCCTACACAGATTGCGAAAGGGGCGGTCGGTCACGCCGGCCATCGGTGCCAGCAGGATGTTGGACGGCAATGTATAGGGGCCGATTTTGACGCTCATCGCGTGGCCGTGGCCGCAGCCGCCGCGTCGTTGGCACAGGAAACTCTTCTGTCTGCGCCGCGCAGACAGACGTCGATTTCGAATCCTTCAGCGCTTTTTCCTGGATCCAAGATGTCCATGGTGGCGTCGACCCTTTCGCCCGGAGCCAAAAGGCGCGCGATGGGCTTGCCCACATATTCCGCGGGCTCGAAATCGCGCGTGCCGATACTGCCGCCAAAGCGATTGGCGAGGGTCACGCGCAGCAGCGGATATGGTTCCAGCTGGGCCGCGGTATTCAAAATGCTGGCCCGCACCCGTAAGGTTCCGTCCGCCGCTGGATCGCCGGTCACGCCCCACTGCCTGAGCTGATAGGCGGAAAGATTCGCGGGCTGCGACACCGGAGCCCCCAAACCCGAATACAGCGCTCGCAGCATGCCGCCGAGCGGAGCGTGGCTGCTCAGCCACTCGCGATTTTGATGAACCAGCTGCCCGGCCAGCAGCAGCCCCGCCGCCAGCGCCGCCGCCAGCCACACGATCAACGATCGGCCGCTCGGAGGTGATTCCAGCAACAGCAGCGGCGGCTCGCGTGGCTCCAATACCGACAGCATTTCGCGGCGAATCTCGTCGGGCACGTCGAAACCGCCGGGCGCGGCACTGCGATTCGCCGCTCTTGACAGCTCGATCGCTTCCGGATGTGCCGGCTCCGCGATCTGTTCGGCGTCTGAATCTGAAAGCGAAGCCTCTGTTTCGGGCGCGAGCGGCGGCAGCCGCTGCCGCGCTTTGGATTCGACAAATATCCGGTCCAATTCCCCGGGTGGCAGGGTGAATTCCATCGACGTGTCGGCGGAGGGTTCCTCGGGATCGTCCGCAATGTCCGCGTTCTCCTCGCCGGACAACTCGCCGTCGCTCCATTCTAGAATTTGCAGCCGGGCTACTTCGACGCCGGGGGGCGCAAGGTTTTCAGGTTCCTCCGCTGCTGCCCGCGGCGCCTGCAGCGGCGCCCTTGATTCCAAGATGCTGTTGGCGCGGGTTTCCAAATCGATCTCAGTCTCGATCGCAAAGGCACTCGGATCTTCAGCCAGGCGCGCCAACGCATTGAATACTTCGCCGCACTTCCCGCATCGCACCTGGCCCCCCGCGGCGCGCAGCACCTCGGCGGACAATTTAAAAACCGTCTCGCATTTTGAACATTGCGTAAACACGGTTACAGGACTCTCCGGCCGTAGATGCAGCACCACTCATCCCGTTCAATCACCTGCACCATATCAAAACCCGTTGCGTATGCCGCCTTTACCGCATGGGCCTGTGCTTTCAACAGGCCGGACAAGACGATCCGGCCTCCCGGCGCGCACGCTGCGGTGAGTTTCGGCGCCAACTCGATCAGCGGCCCGGCGAGAATATTGGCGAGCACGCAATAGGAGGGGGTTAGCGCGGCATCGATGCCCTGCACGGTGATGTTCGCCGAAACGTCGTTGCGGATCGCATTCTCGCGGGTTGCCAGCAGCGCCTGCGCGTCCAAATCGACGGCTACCACCCGAG
>DATMKO010000411.1:0-3415 GCA_035571175.1 Steroidobacteraceae bacterium
CGGCCGCCGCGACACCTCGCGCCGGCGGCGCAGCAAGATATCGCTCAGCCGATCGAGTCCGTTGAATCCTTGGACGATGAGGAGTTTTCCGCCAGCGATGCTGCCGGTCTATCGGTCGAGTATCGCGGCGACTTGATTACGGTCGCCTCTCCCAGGCCACTTACAGGCGGACAGATTGCAGCGGGGGGACAGGATACTGAAGCGGCGATCAAAGGCAGGGTGGCGGCCAGTTCGAACAATGCCGAGAATGCCGGCGACTCTTCGCGCTCAGTCCCGACCATGGTTCGTACGGCGGTGAGCGCCGGGCCGCGCAGCTTTCTATACGATGAATGGAATTTTCACCAACAATCCTATCTTTCAGCCTGGTGCCGGGTTTACGAACAGCGGCTGCGCGGCGATGATTTCGGATTCATCGGCGGCGTCCGTAGCCGTCACTCTGTGCTTGCAAAGGAGGTGCGGCGGCGTTTTCTCTCCATCAAGCCGCTGTCCTGGCAGCGCGTTCGGCGCACCAGCGACGGCGATGAACTCGATCTGGACGGCGTGATCGAGAGCGTGATCGATCGCAGGACTGGGCACGATGCCGATGCGCATTTGTACATTCGGCGCGATCGCGCGCGGCGGGATGTATCGGCGGCCTTTCTCGTCGACATGAGCGCCTCGACCGATTTTCCCTTGCCCGATCCGGCGGCGACCAAGGTTGCGCCGGCGGATGTGCCCCCCGGGCAGCCGCCTGACAGCGGCTTGTATCTGTACGGCGGCCAGGAGGAGTATCCCGCCGCGCCGCCTGCGCCGAAGCGGCGGGTCATCGACGTGGCCAAGGATGCGCTGGCACTGATGTGCGAGGCGCTGCAGACGCTCGGCGACAACTACGCGATCTACGGCTTTTCCGGCGACGGCCGCCATAACGTCGAGTTCCATGTGGCCAAGGATTTCGCCGACAAGCTCACTTCGCGCACCTGGGCCGCGTTGGGCGCAATGCAGCCGCGACGCTCCACGCGCATGGGTGCGGCCATTCGGCATGCGGTTGCCAAGCTTGGCAAGGAGCCGGCCGGCATGAAGGTGCTGATCATCGTCTCCGATGGCTACCCGGAGGACCACGACTACGGCGCGGATCGGACTGACCGCGAATACGGCATACAGGACACCGCGCGCGCCCTGCAAGAAGCGCAACGTGCCGGCATCGTGGATTTTTGCATCACCATCGACCCGGCCGGCCAGGACTATCTGCGGCGCATGTGCGCGCAGAGCCGCTATCTCATCATCGACGATGTGACGGCGCTGCCGCGCGAGCTGAGTAAGGTATACCGAACGCTGACCTCGTGATCGGCCGATGCCCCGCAGCACTATCGTGCGGCTGCGGACCATTTTTCGACCACACCGCCCTTCATGACGAAGGCGACGCGCTCGACGGCCGTGATGTCCTCGAGAGGCGAGCCGGGAACTGCGACGATGTCGGCATAGTAGCCGGGCTTCAATTCGCCGATCTGGCCGCTCCATCCCAGTACCTTCGCGCCGTTGATCATGTCGGCCTGTAGAACCGCGAGCGGCGTCATGCCGTACTTCACCATCAATTCAAATTCGCGCGCCTGGGTTCCATGGGGAAACGGACCCACGTCGGAACCCACGGCAAAGGGAATACCGGCCGCGATCTGCTTTTTGAATTCCTTGACCTTGAAGTCGAACAGCGGCCCTTCACGCTCTGCCCTCTCGGGTGACAGGTGCAGGAAATACTCGAAAATGGCGAAGGTTGGCACGGCCGGAATGCCCTTGCCCT
Source organism: Steroidobacteraceae bacterium (assembly GCA_035571175.1). Taxonomy (GTDB): domain Bacteria; phylum Pseudomonadota; class Gammaproteobacteria; order Steroidobacterales; family Steroidobacteraceae; genus Bog-1198. Next base: position 1,775 of record DATMKO010000411.1, read on the forward strand.
TCATGATACGCATGGTCTCATCGCTCAACTGCGTGGCGTGATCGATCGAAACCACGCCCGCCTGCGCCGCATACAGCGTGCCGGGCTCCCCCATGGCATGAACCGCGACGCTGCCGCCCACACGGGCGGCCTCATCGACCGCGGCTTTGAGCTGGGCGACCGTGTACTGATACGGCGTATGCAGCACACCGTCGCGCATTGCATCCCGGCCGGTCTCATAGATTTTTACGAAATCCGCGCCCTCCTTGTGCTGCTCGCGGATCGCGGCAATGATCTCGTCGGCGGTATTGGCATAGGTGGCATTCGACAGGACATGCTGCGCGGGATTGAAACGATTGGCATCCTCGTGGCCACCGAGAATGTCGATGGCGTTACCGCAGATTCGCAGCCGCGGTCCGGGAATCGTGCCTTGGTTGATGGCGTCGCGCACCGCGGTGTCGGCGGATCCCGCCCCTTCGGTACCCATGTCGCGCTCCGCTGTGAAGCCGGCCATCAGATCGTCCTTGGCCGCGAGCACCGCCGTTATGGTCCGCTGCGGCACAGATTCTTCAACCGTCTGCAGGTCTTCGGCACCGGGGTGAAGGAACAGATGCACGTGTACATCGATGAGGCCCGGCAGCAGCGTGGTATCGCCGAGATCGATCAGCTCAGCCCCAGCGGGATGGTGCACCGCAGAGCCGACCGCCGTAATGCGGTCGCCTTCGACAAGGATTTCTCCCGGTGTCAGCACCCGGCCGGAGTCGACCTCGAGCAAGTGCGCGGCATGCAGGACAATCGGCCGATTTGCGGCTTGCTGTGCCATCGCGGCCGGCCAAACCGCCACCAGCGCGGCCAGCAGAAGGTAGCCGCATAATCCTGCGCGTATGCGCATGTTGCCCATTGTTACCTCCCCAAGACGAACCACTGGCCGGCTAGTATAGGATATCGATCATGCACAAGATCGAGATCAAGACCCGCGATGGCCTTTGTCCTAGCTTCGTCTTTCGGCCGGCTGGCAGCGGCCCCTGGCCCGCCGTTCTGCTTTTCATGGATGGGCTGGGCATTCGCCCCGCGGTGCTCGAGATCGGTGAGCGGCTCTCTGCTCATGGTTACTATGCGCTGCTGCCTGATTTGTTTTACCGTTCCGGGCCGTACGCGCCCATGGATCCGCACGCGATATTCGCCGACCCCCAGCAGCGCAAGCTCCTGATGGACAGGTACTTCGCGCTTGCCACGCAGGCCAACATCATGTCCGACACGCGCGCATTTCTCGATTACCTCGCCGCACAGCCCGACGTGCGGCGCGGCGCCATCGGCACAACCGGCTATTGCATGGGCGGATTCATGTCGTTGACCGCCGCCGGAACCTATCCGGATCGAATCGTGGCCACCGCGTCGTATCACGGCGGCCGGCTCGCAACCGATGCAGCGGACAGTCCACACCTGCTTGCGCCGCGCATCAAGTCGCGGGTCTATATTGCGGGCGCGATCGAGGATCAGTCCTTCCCCGACGATATGAAGAATCGACTTGAGGAAGCCCTGACCCAGGCCCACATCGACCACAAGATCGAGACTTACCCGGCCAAACACGGCTGGGTGTTTCGCGACATGCCGGTTTATGATGCCGCCGCCAGCGAGCGCCACTGGCAGACCCTGCTCGCG
>DATMKO010000412.1:0-3730 GCA_035571175.1 Steroidobacteraceae bacterium
GCCGCCTGCTGCAGGCCGGTCACCGCAATGCGTCGCAGCCCCTCGAGCGCACTGATATTCGGCAAATCGTTGACGTGCGTCTCGAGCGACCAGGAAATGGCCAAAAACAAGGTCAGAGCCACCGCATAGCCGAGTCCGGAGAACAGACCGCGCAGTCGGCCGCTCCAGAACAAATGGCCTTCACCCAAAAAGACTTTGGTAGCGAACCTCATCGATGCGGGACCTCGCACTGAGCCGCTTGCGGCGCCTTCCGCAAGCACAAGCGCCCCTCGGGCTTGTGAACCAGGCCGATACTAGCCCACCGGTCGCGGCGAATCGACGGCGTGTTCCCGTTATCCAGCAACCAAGGATAACGGGAACACGACCGAACGCAGTCGAATGATCTTCAGGGCGAGATGCGCGTCGCCGCCGACGTGCCGACTACCTCATTGAACATCGTGCCATCAAGCATGTACATTTTGGTGTCATTGTTGCCGGTATACGAGTTGCCGTCTTGGGACACTACATCGGTCTCCGTCTCAATGAAATGCCCAACGAGAGTTCCGTCTGAGTACAGCCAACCGACGTGGTATCGGGAAACTTTGTTGCCACCGATAGCTTTCCACGAACCCATGCAAATATTGCCACCCAGGATCGGGAAATCGATGTTTTCCCATTCAGTTCCGTCGCTATGCCACTGAATGAAGGCCTCGCCGTACACGGTTCCTCCGGCCGCGTAACTGACCTGCCAGGTGCCCACGATTTTATGGGCGGCGCCCTCTGTCCCGTTCCAGGCCCCTGGTGAGTTCAGAGCCAGGATGGGCGACTGGTGCGAGCTGCCCTGTCCCGCCTTCGGGTCCACGCAGGACGCACTCGCCTGGGCCGAGAAGAGCGCTCCGAGCAGTCCCGTACACAAAATCGCCCCTGCGCCTTGAATCGCAGTTCGACGCTTGATCGAATTATTCCATCGCATCTTCCATACTCCTTATGTTCTTGGAATCAACCGGTCACCGCGCAAGGGAGTATCGGATCCGGCGGACGTCGGGCCCACACCATTCCGATAGACGGGCGTTTTAGCGGCATGAAGCCCCCAAAAATTGGCGTGAATGCCCGACTGCGCGCCCCGGGGTGGCACTCGCGCCGCGGCGAGGTCAATGGCAATATGCCGCCATGAGCATCACTGTGACCCGCCTCACCCCGGCCCTCGGCGCCATTGTTGAGGGCGTCAGAGTCTCGGATGAGCTGTCGCAGGCGTCGATTGACCGACTTGGCGAGCTGCTGGTCGAGCACCAGATTTTATTTTTTCGCAATCAGCCGGTCACTCCGCAGCAGCAGTGCCGATTTGCCAAGCGCTTTGGCGAGCTGCACATCCATCCGATCTATCCGGTGCTGCCGGAACTGCCCGAGATCATGGTCATCGACACGCATGAAGGATTTCTGCCCGACAACGACAACTGGCATACCGATGTCACCTTCAGCGCGACACCACCGCTGGCCGGTATTCTGGCGGCCAAGCAGCTACCCAGCGTGGGCGGGGACACGCTTTGGTCGAGCAACCTCGCCGCGTATGAAGCGCTGTCTGCTCCGCAAAAGAAGATGCTGGAAGGTTTGACAGCAGAGCACTCGGTGGTCAAGTCATTCCCGGCAGGCCGGTGGGGCGCGGATCCTGCCTCGAAGGAGCGCTACGAGCGCGCGGTGGCGAAGCATCCGCCCGTGGCGCATCCGGTGGTGCGAACGCATCCCGTTTCGGGACGCAAGAGTCTGTTCGTCAACGATGGCTTCACGACCCGTATCAACGAGCTTGGGATCCGCGAGAGCGATGCGCTGCTGGCCTTCTTGTTTGCACAGACCGGACGGCCCGAATTCACGATTCGCTGGCGCTGGAGCGTGGATGATGTTGCGTTCTGGGACAACCGGATCACTCAGCATTATGCGGTTGCCGACTACCTGCCGGAGCGGCGGATCATGCACCGCGCGACCGTCATCGGCGACCGCCCATTCTAGTTGCGGGCAATCCGTTGCCATTAGGCAGGCTGCGGCACAGCTTGCGGCAGCGGCATATGACGATGATTGCCTTCGGCGGCGTCATCGGCGCCGGCCTGTTCGTCGGCAGCGGCGTGGTCATCAAGGCAGCCGGCCCCGCGGCCGTGCTGTCCTTCGTGATCACCGGGCTCCTCGTCGTGCTGGTGATGCGCATGCTTGCCGAAATGGCGGCCGCGCTCCCGGCGGTGGGATCTTTTTACGAATACGCGCGCCTGGCGTGGAGCGATCGCCCAAGAACCAGCGCATTGGCCGGATTTTTGACGGGCTGGATGTACTGGTATTTCTGGGTCATCGTGGTGGCGCTCGAGGCGGTGGCCGGCGCCGGCCTGATTCGCTTCTGGATGCCGAACCAACCAACGTGGCTGATCAGTTTGGTTTTGTTGCTGCTGTTGACGGGGACGAATCTCATCTCGGTGAGATCGTTCGGCGAGTTTGAGTTTTGGTTCGCGTCGATCAAAGTGGCGGCCATCGTGGCTTTCTTGGCGGTTGCAGGCGTGTATGTCCTCGGCTTGTGGCCTGGAATCACGGCGAGCGTTGCGAATCTCAGCACGCATGGGGGCTTCGCTCCGAACGGCCCGCTGCCCATCCTGACCGGCGCGGTAGCCGCCACCGGCTTCTACTTCGGCGCTGAGATCGTCACCATCGCAGCGGCAGAGTCGGCCGAACCTGCAAAAGCGGTCGCGCGAGCGACCAACTCGGTGATTACGCGCGCCCTCCTCTTCTACGTGGGTTCGATCCTGCTGGTCGTATGTCTGGTACCTTGGAATTCGGCGGGAATATCCACACCCTATGTCAGCGCCCTGAATGCCATGCACATTCCCGGGGCAGCGCACATCATGAACGCGGTGGTTCTTACCGCCGTGCTATCGGCGCTGAATTCTGGATTGTACGCATCCTCGCGAATGTTGTTCGCGTTGACCGGCCGCGGCGATGCGCCCCAGGGTCTCTCCAAGCTCAGCCGCAGCGGCGTGCCCTACCGCGCGATACTGCTCGGAACGCTGTTCGGCTATGCCGCGGTCATCATGTCCTTCGTCTCACCCGATACCGTGTTTGCGTTTCTCGTCAATTCGTATGGAACAGTGGCCATATTCGTTTATGTATCAATCGCCATTTCGCAACTGCGCCTGCGGACTAGATTGGAACGCGAAGAGCCGGCACGGCTAAGAATTCGCATGTGGGCGTATCCGTACTTCACCGTGCTGGCCATTGCCGGCATGCTCGGCATTGTAGTGGCGATGGCCTTCATTCCCGATCAGCGAACACCGCTGCTGTTCGGCCTGGTCAGTCTCGGCCTCCTGCTGCTGGGATTCTGCGCGCGTATCCGGTTCGGCTCACCGCCGCAAGCTGCGGTGCTGGCGCAGGAGCCTCATCGCTACGACGAATTGTGAGGCATTACGCCGCCGGCGGTCGAGTTGCCAGCATCGACTCTCGATTGGCAAAAACCTCGAACCACAGCGCCGTTTTCGGGCATTTTTCTCGCCACCCGAGCGATGCGTATCGGAAGTCAAGATAGCCCAGCGCGCATCCGATGGCTATCGTTCCAATGTCGACGCGGCCGGCAGCAGGACCGCCGCGACGTTCGATCTCCGCAAGTGCACAACCCACTTTATCGAGCTGTCCCGCGATCCAATCGGCCCAGCGCAATGCTTCGGGACGCGCGGCATTCTCGTAGCGCGTCAGAACGGCCGCATCCATGAGGCCGTCGGCC
>DATMKO010000413.1:0-2271 GCA_035571175.1 Steroidobacteraceae bacterium
CACGAGCCTGCCTTCGCGCGGCATCCGGTTCGTCATCAGCAGCGATAGAAAGGCCTCCGCTCCGGGTCCGGCGATCTCGTACTTCGCGAAATTGGAAATTTCGGTGACGCCGACGCCGTTGCGCACGGCAAGGCATTCCGCCTTCACACGGGGGAAATCATTCGAGCGGTGGAAGGAGACCACATCACGGGGCTCCTCACCGGAGGCTGCGAACCAGAGCGGCGTTTCCAGGCCCCAGCTATCGCCCATCACCGCGCCCTGCGCCAGCAAGAGATCGTAGATCGGCGTCGTTTGCTGCGGGCGCGCGGCCGGCAGCTCTTCATTTGGAAATCGAATCGAAAAGCGCCGCGAATAATTTTCCCGCACCTTGGCATTGGTGTAGCTGCGCGTGGCCCACTCGCCGAAGCGCGCGACGTCCATCGCCCACACATCGAAACCTGGATCGCCGTTCACGATCCACTGGGAGAGCGCGAGACCGACGCCGCCACCCTGGCTGAAGCCCGCCATGACCGCACAGGCACACCAGAATCCCGGCAGACCTTGAACCGGGCCGACCAGCGGATTGCCATCAGGCGAAAACGTGAAGGGTCCGTTGATGATGCGCCGGACGCCCACTTTCTCCAGAGCCGGAACGTGCCGGTAGGCGATCTCCAGTGAGGGCATGATCCGGTCGAGATCCGGCGGCAAGAGTTCGCTGCCGAAATCCCACGGCGTCTGGCGCGGCTGCCATGGCACACAGGCACGTTCATAGGTGCCGAGCACCAGGCCGCTGCGTTCCTGGCGCATGTAGGTCTCAGCCTTGAAGTCGATGGCATGCGGCAATTCGCGGCCGTGCGTCTTGTTGTACGCGATCACCTCGGGCATGTCATCCGTGACGAGATACATGTGCTCCATGGCCAGCACCGGCAGTTCGATGCCGACCATACGGCCGATCTCGCGCGCCCACAGGCCGCCCGCATTCACCACGTGTTCCGCGGTCAGCGTGCCCTGGTCCGTCACGAGATTCCAAAGACGGTCGCCGCGTCGCTCGATGGCTGTGACCTTGGTTTGCAAATAGATCTCCGCACCGCCCAGGCGCGCCGACTTGGCATAGGCGTGAGTCGTACCGTAGGGATCGAGATTGCCATCCGCCGCATCGAGCATGGCGCCGACAAAGAAACGCTCCTCGATCAACGGCAGCAGCTCTCGGGCCTCCTTCGGAGTCAACAGCTCGGTTTCGAGGCCAAGATAGCGCGCGCGCGCATGGGCCATTTTGAGCCACTCCATGCGTTCCTGGGTATCCGCGAGGAGCAGCCCGCCCGAGCGATGCAGCCCGCAGGACTGACCGGATATTTTTTCCAATTCGTCGTACAGGCCGATGGTGTAGCCCTGCAACTTGGCCACATTCGGATCGCCGTTGAGAGTGTGAAAGCCGCCGGCGGCGTGCCACGTCGATCCGGACGTCAGCTGATCGCGCTCAAGCAGCACCACGTCTTGCCAACCGGCTTTGGTCAGGTGGTAAAGGACGCTGCAACCGACCACACCACCGCCGATAACGGCAACCCGTGCATGCGTTTTCATCGTGTCAGTCCTTCGACCGCGACGTCATAGCCGAATGGCAGAGCCGCGTCGATCAGCCATTCCCAAATCGATTCGGCGTAAGTTCGCGGTACATAGATTTCGTAACTTTCGTCTTCGACCCGTTCGAGAAATACGCCCGTATGATGCAGGCCGGTGTGCGCGCCTCGACCGACTTGAAATACCGTGGGATGCAGGTCAAGCGAGATGCCTTTCGCCAGCACCTCCCGCGCAGTGGGACCCGTGATGCGCAGCCTCACCCGACCTGCAGACAACATCGTAACGGTGCCAGCCGCTGTGGGAAGCTCACGCGCCAGCCGTATCATTGAGTCGCTGCGGGCCGCAAGCCACCAGTATTGATGCTGTGTGATGCGAACCAGGTGCGAGTCGCCGCTGGTGACGCCTCGATACAATTCCACAGGCAATCCGGCGCCGCAGCAGGTGCGGACGTGTTCTTCGAATTCACCACGATGATCCGCAAACACTGCGAGTTGCGCGAGATGCCAGCCGCGCACCTCGCTCAGCCGCAGCCGCCTGCCGCCGCTCGCGCCGTCGCGGCCGCCGGACTTCAAGGACTCCGCCAACGCGGAATGCCATTCAAACATGCAGACGTTCTCCTTGTGCATCGATGAACACCGGCGAAACGATGCGCGCGCGCACGTTCTCCCCTTTCAGCGGGTAGGCGCACACGACTTCCTGTCCGACGCTCGCGAG
>DATMKO010000414.1:0-3975 GCA_035571175.1 Steroidobacteraceae bacterium
GGGCAGTGGCGGCAGTGATGATGGCGATGGCCGGCAGGTTCAGGAACGCGCCGGTGGTGTGCACCTGAAAGCCCACGTCGCCCGCCGCGAAGGGCGCCGAACTCAGCGCGCTCGGAATGAAATTGATGCCGTAGTGATCGAGCAATTTTATGAAGTAGCGGCTCCATCCCACCGCCACCGTGGAGCAGGCCATCATGTATTCGAGAATCAGGTTCCAGCCCACGAACCAGGCGACGAACTCGCCCAAGGTCGCGTAGCTGTAGGCATAGGCGCTGCCCGCCACCGGCACCATGGCGGCGAATTCGGAGTAGCAAAGACCGGCGAACATGCAGCCCAAGCCTGCGATGACAAACGACAGCGCAATGGCCGGGCCGGCGTGCTGCGCGGCGGCGAGGCCGGTGAGCACGAATATGCCGGTGCCGATGATGCCGCCGATACCGAAAGCGATCAATGATGGAATACCGAGCGCCCGCTTCAAGCCCTCCGCCGATGCCTCTTTTTGATAGGTGGCGATCGGCTTGGTGACCAGCATCCCTTTTATATTCATAGAGCACCGAATGTGGTTTCAGTGCGCCGACTCTAACGGCTTTCCCGCCGCGCTACCAACCATTTTACGGAATACGAGAACCCCCGCCCATCCCCAGGTCGAGCCTATGGCTTGCCGCGCCCTCGCAAGCGTTGGTGTATCCACTCGACCGCGGCCGAGAAGGCCAGCGCAAAGTACAAGTAGCCCTTGGGTATTTCCAGCTCCAGGGATTCCGCCATCAGACTCAAGCCCACCAGCACCAGAAATGCCAGCGACAGTACTTTGATCGACGGAAACCGCTCGATGAACGCGCTGACCGCCGAGGCCACCACCATCATGACCAGAACCGACAGCACGATCGCGGCCACCATGACCTCTATGTGCTGCGCCAAACCGACGGCGGTAAACACCGAATCCAGCGAAAACACGATGTCGATGACGCCGATCTGCAGGATGATCAGCCAAAAGCCGTGCATCACTCCAGCCTTGCGGCTGCGCACTTCTCCGGCGAGCATGCCGCGGATATCGCTGATGCTCTTCACGACCAATAACAGGCCTCCCGCGAACAGGATCAATTCGCGGCCCGAAACATCCATCCCGAGCACTGAAAACAGCGAGGCGCGCAAGGTCGCCAGCCAAGTGATGGAGAACAGCAGCGCGATGCGCGTCAGCATCGCGAAGCTCAAGCCGAGAATACGCGCGCTGCCGCGCTGGGTATTCGGCAACTGATCGACGAGCATCGAAAGAAAGATGACGTTGTCGATGCCGAGCACGATTTCCAGCACCGCCAGCGTCAGAAACGACAGCCAAACCTGCGGATCGGCAAGCAAATGCATTTACGGCAGGCCGTCGATTTCCTCAGGTCTTGCGATCTTGCGCTCCAGCAGATCGTCGGCGCGCAGGCCCAAATCGAGCGCCAAAGCTGCGGAGATATAAATCGATGAATAGGTGCCGGCGATGATGCCGATCACCAATGCTGCGGAAAACCCGCGCAAAGTCTCGCCGCCGAAAATCAACAGCGCCACCACGACCAGCAATGTCACCAGCTTGGTCATGATGGTTCGCGACAGGGTTTGGTTGATGGATTCGTCGATCACCTGCGCGATGGTGAGTTTGCGCGAGGTGCGGGCGCGCTCGCGGATGCGGTCGAACACAATGACGGTGTCGTTCAAGGAATAGCCGATCACCGCCAGGATGGCCGAGATCGCCGTAAGATCAAAGGTCATTTGGCTGATCGCAAAGAAGCCGACCACGCAGATCGGGTCATGCAATACCGCAAAAATCCCGCCCAGCGCGAGCTTCGGAGTGAACCGGAACAGCACATAGATCAAGATCAGTACCAGCGTCGCGATCAGCGCCCAGGCGCCCTTGACGAAAAGTTCCTGACCCACCTGCGCGCCCACCACTTCGGTTCGCTGCAGCTTCACGCCGCTGTCGGTCTTGCTGAATATGTCGAGGATACGTGCACCGATTTGATCGCCCTTGGCATTCGGATCGGGCGGCAAACGCACCAAGATGTCCCGCGAGCTGCCGAATGCCTGGACTTGAGCGCTTGCGACCCCGGCCTTGGTCAGCGCGTCGCGCAACTGCTCGATGTTCGGCGGCTGCGCAAAATTCGTCTCCACCACCACGCCGCCGGTGAAATCCACGCCCAGATTGAGCCCGCGTATGGCGGCCAAACCCAGCGAGGTCACGATCAACACCACCGACAGCCCGTACCACACCTTGCGGGTGTTCATGAACGGGAAGCGCGTTACTTTGTGAAAGAATTCCATTTGCGTATCCTCTAGATCGACAGACGATCCAGCTTGCGCTTGCCGCCGTAGATGACCTGCACCAGTGCGTGACTGCCCATCACGGAGGTGAACACCGAGGTGCCGATGCCGAGCACCAGAACGACGGCAAAGCCGCGAATCGGGCCCGAGCCGAATGACCATAGGACGACGCCGGCGATCAGCGCGGTGATGTTCGAGTCGGTGATGGCCGAAAGTGCGCGATCGAAGCCGGCGGCGATGGCGGCGCGCGGCGTGACGCCGTTGCGCAATTCCTCGCGAATGCGCTCGTAGATCAAAATGTTCGCGTCCACCGCCATGCCAACCGTCAGCACGACGGCGGCGATACCCGGCAATGTGAGCGCCGCGCCCACCAGCGACAGCAGGGCGGTAAGCAAAATCACGTTGGCCGCCAGCGCCACGTCGGCGATCAGGCCGAAGACTTTGTAGTAGATGGCCATGAATATGAACGCGGCCAGCATGCCGAACACCATCGCCTTGATGCCCTTGTCGATGTTGTCCTGGCCCAGGCTCGGGCCGATGGCGCGTTCCTCGACCGGCGTCAGCGGCGCGGCCAGACCGCCGGCGCGCAGCAGCAATGCCAGCTCGCGGCCCTCGATGGGATTGACGCCGGTGATCTGGAAATTATTGCTGAACACGCCGCGAATCGTGGCGCGGTTGATGACCTCTTCGGTGGTCTTGTCGACCTCAACGCCTTGCGCGTTCTTCTCCCGCGAGCGGTCGATGAATACCACCGCCATCAAATGGCCGAGATTTTCCTGGGTATTCTTGAGCATTTTCGCGGCGCCGCGGCTGTCCAGTCCCACCGACACGGCGGGGCCGCTTTGGGTATTCGGCTGGAAGGTGGCATCGGTCAATTGATCGCCGGTCACGACCACGTCGCGCTTCAACAGCACCGGCTGCTTTTCCCGCGTGTAGAACAGTTTCGACCCCAAGGGGACGCGTCCGGTGCTGGCCGCCTCGAGGGGATTGTTGGCCTCGTCCACCATGCGAAATTCCAAGGTTGCCGTCTTGCCGAGGATTTTCTTCACCTCGGCCGAATTTTGCAGTCCCGGCAATTGGATGGCGATGCGATCCACACCCTCGCTGGCCACTTGCGGTTCGGACACTGCAAGTTCCGGACTGTTGAGACGATTGCGCAGAATGATGATGTTCTGCTGAATCGCGTAGGTCTGACGTTCCTTGATCTCCTGCGGCGTCAGCTGCAATTCCAGCGCCGGCGCGCCCGCGACCGTGATGTCGGTCAGCTTCAAGTTGCGGCTGTCGGCAAGAATGGCCGCTTTGCCCTTGGCGAAGCTGTCGGCGTCGCGAAACAGCACGCGAATCCGGTTTTCAGGGTAGTCGACGACGACGTCCTGGTACGCCACGCGGGCATTGCGCAGCGATGCGCGAAAATCCTGTTCGTGCCGGTCTAGCAACTGCTTGACCGCGCCCTGCACGTCCACTTGATACACCAGGTAGACGCCGCCGCGAAGATCCAGACCCAGTTTCACGGGCGAAAGTCCCAAGCGATGCATCCACGGCGGTACACGCGAGGCCTGCGACAGCGCGATGGTGAATTGGCCGGGGCGGGCCTCGGCAATCATGTCGCGAGCTTTCAACTGATCCGTCTTGCTGCCGAACCGTAAGGTGAGGCGCCCCTGCTCCAGGAATACG
>DATMKO010000415.1:0-3839 GCA_035571175.1 Steroidobacteraceae bacterium
TGCGCAGGCCATCATGGCACTGGAATCCGAATCGCCCATGCAACTGCAAATACGCTACTACGCCTTGATGCGCGAGCAGGCCGGCCGCTCCGAAGAATCGATCGAGACTTCGGCGCCTACTCCGGCTGAATTGTACGCCGAACTCAAGTTGCGCCATGCCTTCACGCTGGCGCGCGAACAGCTGAAAGTTGCGGTCAACACCGAGTTCAGCGACTGGTCGCGAAAGCTCAAGCACGGCGACGCGGTGGTTTTCATTCCCCCGGTAGCGGGCGGCTGATGCGCTTTCGCATTACGCAAGCAGCCATCGACACCCGCACTGCACGGCAGGACCTGCAGAACCTGGCGGCGGGCGGCTACGTCAGTTTCGAAGGCTGGGTGCGCGATCATAACGAGGGCCAAGAGGTCACGCGCCTGGAATACGAAGCCTTTGAAGCGTTGGCCGTGAAGGAAGGAGAGCGCATCGTCGAGGAAGCGCTGCGGCGATTCCCGGTGGTGCAGGCCTTGTGCATCCATCGAGTGGGTGCGCTGGCACTGGGCGAAATGGCCGTGTGGGTGGGTGTGAGTTCCGAACACCGCGGCGAAGCCTTCGATGCCTGCCGTTTCATCATTGACGAGGTCAAGCATCGCGTGCCCATTTGGAAAAAAGAGCACTACCGGAATGGCGACTCCGGCTGGGTGAACTGCGAGCGTTGTGCGGCGCCTGCACAACACACGCACACCGCACAACACAGGCACGCAGCGGAACATCACGACCACGCCGCCGCTACCCCCGAGTAGCGATGCAGCCCGACTATTCACGGCAGCTGTTGCTCAAGGAAGTCGGCGCTGCGGGCCAGGCGGCGCTCGAGCGCGCCCGCGTGCTGATCGTAGGCTTGGGTGGCCTCGGCAGTCCGGTGCTTCAATACTTGGCGGGCGCCGGAGTGGGATACTTGGGGTTGGTCGATGCCGACAATCTGGATCCCAGCAACCTGCATCGGCAGCCCATTTACGCGCTCGCCGATGCCGGCAAACCCAAAATCGATCTGGCGCGCGCGGCCATCCATAAAATTAATCCCAGCGTGCAGATCGAAACGCACGCGAAAACGTTCGATGCCGACAATGCACTGCAGTTGACCCGCAGCTACGACCTCATCATCGATTGCACCGATAATTTTCGCGCCAAGTACTTGATCAATGATGCCGCCGTGCTTGCGCAGCGGCCTGCGGTGTTCGCCAGCGTCTACCAGTACGAAGGACAGCTTCAGGTGTACAAGCCGCAGGCGGAGCACGCCTGTTTGCGCTGCCTGTGGCCGGATGCCACTGCCGACGGCGTGGTGGGCAATTGTGCCGAAGCCGGAGTGCTGGGGCCGGTCCCCGGCGCCTTTGGCGCGCTGCAAGCGCTGTTGGCGATTAAAATCCTGCTCGGCATTGCCGGCCAGCTCGACGGCGAGTTGCTGCTGCTGGATTTCATGAACTTCACCAGCCTCAAGCTCAAGGCGCCGCGCCGCGCCGAGTGTCGCGCTCCTGGTTGCGCGCATATCCGCGGCTTAGCCCCAGAGGAGCGCGACCTCGAGATCGAGTTGCAATCACTGGATGAGGCCACCGCACGCGGGCTCGAAGTGATCGATATTCGCAGCGCGGAGGAATTCGCGGCAGAGCCGTCCTTGGGTCAGCACATTCCCCTGCCGAAGCTGCTGGCGGATCCCGGTGTGCTGAATTCCGGACGGCCGGTGCTCTTGGTGTGCGCTTCCGGCAAGCGCAGCTTGGCGGCGGCGCGCGAACTGCGAAAACGCGGGCTTGCCGTACGTTCGCTGTCCGGTGGGCTGCAGAAGCTGGAGGCTTGAGGCTTGCTCTTCGGCAGCAAATTGCCCGAGGTCGGCACCACGATTTTCACCGTGATGTCGCGCCGCGCGCTCGAGGAGAACGCGCTGAACATCGGTCAGGGATTTCCCGATTATCCCATCGATCCGCGCTTGGCGAGCTCGTTGTCCGAGGCCGTAACCGCGGGCCGCAATCAATATGCGCCGATGGAAGGCGCTATCGAGCTGCGCGAACAGATCTCCGGCAAGCTCAATGCCTGCTATCAGCAGCGCTTTGATCCAACCGACGAGATTACCGTCACCTGCGGCGCCACCGAAGCTCTGTACGACGCGATACAAGCCGTTGCCGGAGCCGGGGACGAGGTCATCATCTTCGACCCCGCCTACGATGCGTATGAGCCGGCGGTGCGACTCGCGGGCGCTCGCTGCGTGCGCATAGCATTGGCACCTCCGGCGTTTCGGTTCGATTGGGACGAGGTGCGGCGCGCACTGAACGCTCGCACTCGACTCATCATCATCAACAGTCCGCAAAACCCCTCCTGTACCGTGGCAACCAGAGAGGACCTGGATGCCCTTGCCGCCTGCGTCCGGGACCGGCCCATTACCATCCTCGCCGATGAGGTGTATGAACACGTGCTGTTCGACGGCCGCCGCCATGCATCGGTGCTGGCGCATGCGGAATTGCGCGAGCGCAGCTATGCGGTGTTTTCCTTTGGCAAAACGCTGCATGCGACCGGCTGGCGCGTCGGCTACTGCGTCGCGCCCGCCAAAATGACGCGCGAACTTCGCAAGGTGCACCAGTTCAACACCTTCAGCATCGCCGCGCCGCTGCAGCACGCCATCGCCTGTTATCTTTCGAGTTATCCGGATGCCTGGCATGGATTGTCAGCATTCTTCGAAGCGAAGCGCGATTTACTCACCGGGCTTCTACGGGGCTCGGGTTTGGAACCGGTGCCGGCGGCCGGTACGTATTTCCAACTGATCGATTACGGCGCTTTCAGCCACGAGAGCGACATTGGTTTCGCCGACCGGTTGATTCGCGAGGCGAAAATAGCCACGATTCCGCTGTCGCCGTTCTACGCGAATCCGCCGCCGCTGACGCTGTTGCGGCTGTGCATCGCCAAGCAGGATGCCACGCTGCGAGCGGCGGCTGAGCGCCTTTGTGCGTTCGCAAGGATCGCGTCCAGCATCGCATGACACGATCACTGCCGCCGGCCTCGCTCGACTGGTGTTTGTTTCTCGACGTTGATGGAACGTTGCTCGAGGCGACCGACACGCCTGCGCACACGGTCTCTGACCCCGAGATCAAGACGCTATTGCGCGACGTAAGCGAGCGTCTCGTGGGCGCGGTCGCGTTGATAAGCGGTCGCAGGATCGAAACTCTCGATGAGCTGTTTGCACCGCTGCGTCTACCGGCGGCCGGTCTGCATGGAGTCGAGAGGCGCAATGCCGGCGGCGAAATGCAGGGCGCCAGTTTTGTGGACTCGCAGCTCGATGGCGCGCGGGTTGCGATAAGATCCCTGGTGGCGGCACACCCCGGAACACTCTTCGAGGACAAGGAGCGGATAATCGCCGTGCATTTTCGGATGGCGCCGCAGTACGCAGAGGCGATTCGTCGCGCAATTGTCGCGATCGCCAAGCCGCTCGGCAGCAATTATCACATCCAAGGCGGAGATATGCTGTTGGAAATAAAACCGCGAGGCTTCAACAAAGCCACCGCCATCAAGGCGTTCATGAAGGAACCGCCGTTCAGCGGCAGGCTGCCGGTGTTCCTCGGCGATGATCTTACCGACCAGGACGGCTTTGCGATCGTCGAGGCGTACGGCGGCATCTCGATCGCCGTGGGCGATCGGGTGCGCGGTCAATTTCGCTTAAGCAATGTTGCGTCAGTCCGCGGCTGGCTGCGCGAAATTGCCGCTTTGCACGATTCGCATCGCGCATGAGCAGACTGATCCTGGTCCGTCATGGGGAGAGTTCCGGCAACCGGGAGCGTATTTTCGCAACTCAACCGCACGAGCTGCCGCTGACGGAGACAGGCTA
>DATMKO010000416.1:0-3629 GCA_035571175.1 Steroidobacteraceae bacterium
CCTTCAAGTAATTCAGCGCATCGGCCAAAGATACGCCCGGTGAGGGCACGCCGGACAGGGTCGCGGAACTTGCCTGTTGAAAGTGATTCAGCGTTTCGGGCACGGTTTCGTGACGCAAGGTGGCGATCGTGGACAAGGGAATGGGGACGCCGCCGATCGAGGCGATCGGGTAGTCCAACAATTGATCGACATTCAGTCGCGAGACACGCTCGACCTGCGGAATTACTTTATAGGATCGGGTCTGCATACTGAAGTAATTGACGTAGCCGCCGCCCAGCAGGCCGCTCAAGGCCGACCCTACCTGGCTCATGGTCAAGCCCAATTGCGCCGCCTTGTCACGATCGATCTCGATCACCGATTGCGGCGCGTCGTATTTCATGTCGCTGTCGATGAACATGAACATGCCGCTCTTGGCGACCGTCGCCAAAAAGGCCTGGGACACCTCGTTGAGGCGCAGCGCAGGTTCGGTGGACTCGATCGCGAATTGCACCGGCAGTCCGCGCGCTCCGGGCAATGAGGGTTGCTGAAACACGGCGAATCGTTGTGCCGGCAGCGTGTTCAACGCATTCTGCAAGGTGCGCTGGAACTCGATTGCCGAGAATTTTCGCTGGTCGGGGGGTACCAACGGCACGCCCGTGATGGATTGTCCCGGTGCGTCGATTTGAAACACCGTGGCGACCCCGGGTTGACTGTTCACCACCGAAAATGCCTGGCTGCCGAACAGCAGTTTTTGCTGCAGGGTTGCATCCGGCGCGTAGGTGGCCTGCGCGAGCACAAACGATTGATCCTCGGTCGGCGCCAGTTCGCTCTTGGCGCTGCGGTATAGAAGAAAGATGCTGGCCATGATCACAAACACGAACACCGCGGTCACGGGCGTGTATCGCAGGCTTCTCTGCAGCAGCCGCTGGTAGCCGTCGTGCAGCCGCTCAAATCGCCTATCGATGAATCGAATGATTTTCGATTCCCAGTTGTTCTGGTCGGCTTTCTGCGCATGCAACAGCCGCGAGCACATCATGGGCGACAAGGTCAGCGCGATCACCGCGGAGACGGTGACGGCGCCCGCCAAAGTAAACGCGAACTCGGTGAACAAGGCGCCGGTGAGGCCGCCCTGAAAACCGATGGGAATGTAAACCGCGAGCAGCACCACCGTCATGGCGATGATGGGGCTGCCGAGTTCGCGGGCCGCGCGGCTGGCCGCCGCGCTGGGCGGCATGCCATCGGCCAGGTGCCGGTTCACGTTTTCCACCACGATGATGGCATCATCCACCACCAGGCCGATGGCGAGCACCAAGGCGAGCAAGGTCAACAGATTGATCGAGAATCCCAAGGCCAGCATGATCGCCAGTGTTCCCACCAGCGACAGCGGAATAGCCACTACCGGTATCAGCACCGAGCGGGGCGATCCTAAGAATGCAAAGATCACGAGCATCACGATCACCAGCGCTTCGATCAAAGTTACCGCCACTTCGCGGATCGAATTGGTCACGAACGTCGAGGAATCGTAAGCGGTCGCCTCGGTGAGCCCTTGAGGCAGCTGCGATTGAATTTCGGGCATCACGGCTTTGATGCCCTTCACGACCGACAGCAAGTTGGCGGTGGGCGCGACTTGTATGCCGACGAACACCCCATTCAAACCGCCCATACGAACTCGCGACTCGTAGCTGTCGGCGCCCAGGGCAACTTCGGCGACATCGCCCAAGCGAATGATCCCGCCATTGACCTGGCGGATGACGAGGTTTCGGAACGCCTCCAAGGAATGCAGATTGCTGGTGGAGGTGAGGGTCACCTGCACCATCTGCCCCTTGGTGTTGCCGACGGCTGAAATGTAATCGTTGGCGGCCAGCGCTGCGGACACATCGTTCGCGGTGAGGCCGTACGCCTCGAGCTTGGCCGGATTGAGCCAGGCGCGCAGCGAAAAAGTCTGCTGGCCCAGCATCTCAGCGGTCTGCACGCCCGGGACTGCCTGCAGCTTCGGCACCACCACGCGCGTCAGATAATCGGTGATTTGATTCGGCGCCATATCCGGACTGCGAAACGCCAGGTACATGGCGTCGATGGTCTGCCCCACCTGGACCGTGATGGTTGGCTGCAGCGCGCCGAGCGGCAGCTGATTCAGCACCGAATTGACCTTGATGTTGATTTCGGCCGCCGCTTTCGATGAATCGTAGTTTTGCCGCAGATTGACCGTGATGGTGCTGACGCTGCTCTGGCTGGTTGAGGTCATGTAGTCGATGCCATTCGCCTGTGCCACCGCGGTCTCGATCGGGGTGGTGATGAAGCCGGCAATGGAGTCGGGGTCGGCGCCGGGGTAGGCGGTGGATATGGTCACCACGCCGTTTTCGGTTTTCGGGTATGCGAGTACCTGCAGCGCGCCGAAGGACCGTAGGCCGACCACGAGAATGGCCAGACTGACGACCGAGGCCAGCACCGGGCGGCGGATGAAGATATCGGTAAAATTCACGTTGCGGCCATGCTGCTATTCGTTGGGCGGATTCGGTTTGATCTCGTTGGTTGGAGTCAACGAGTTGTTTATCGTGATGCTGCTGCCGTTGCGCAGCTTCATCTGGCCGCCCGTCACCACGATCTCGCCCGCCTTGATGCCGCTCAAGACGGCGACTTGATCGCCGCGCGTGGCGCCCAATTTTACAAATCGCTGCTTGACTATCGAACGAGGTTTGCCTTTGTCATCGGTACCGGATTGTTCGACCACGAAAACCGTGTCGCCATAAGGGTTGTAGGTGATCGCGGCTTGCGGCAGCGTGATCTGCGCGATCTCATCGCCGGCATCGATGCTCACCGTGGCGTACATCCCCGGCACCAGGAGCCGGTCGGCATTGTGAAACGATGCTCGTACTTGTACGTTGCGGCTGGCGGCATCAACTTTGGAATTGATCGCTTCGATCACACCCTTGAACGGCTTGCCCGGATACGTGTCAACCATTGCGCCGACCGCCTGACCAATCTTGATCCGAGAAAGCGCCTGTTGCGGTACATAGAAGTCGATGAGGATGGGGTCGAGCGCTTGCAGCGTGACAATGGTGGTGCCCGCCGCCAAATACTGACCCAGATCCACCTGCCGGATACCTAGGCGGCCCGCGAAAGGCGCCGCGACGATTTTTTCCTGGATCAACGCGTGCTGCGCCTCTACCTGGGCGCGGGCGGTTTTCAGCGTTGCCTCGTCGCCATCGATGACGGCCTGACTGATGGCTTGCGCCGCGAACTGCTCCTGATCACGTTTGTAGTTCTGCTCCGCCAATTTCGCCGCGGCTTCCAGTTGCTGCAACAGCGCGTAGTCGTCGAGCGGCCGTAAGCGCAGCAGTACTTTGCCGGCCGGGACGTCGTTGCCGGAGTCGAAATGGATTTCATCGACGATGCCGGAGGCTTGCGAGGACAGATCGGCGCCGCGCACTGCGCGCAAGCTGCCCGTTGCCTGCAGTCGCGACTGCCATTTATCCTCAGCGGCCGCGATGGTGGATACCGTCTGGGGCGCGGTCGCCGCTGCCCCCATGTACTTACTCATCATCTTGGCCATGAAGGTCTGCCAGCCAAAGATGCCGCCCAATACCAGCACGACAACGACGGCCATTATCACCAGCGGCTTGATCATCGCTTTGCGCGGCGCGATCTTT
>DATMKO010000417.1:0-4022 GCA_035571175.1 Steroidobacteraceae bacterium
CCCGAAGCCGTTGGATTTGAAGTTCTTGCTCCCCGAGAAGCTGGCCGTTCCGGTGGCGTCGGTGAAACTGGTCGTACTGTTGTGCGACCCGCCGGTGAATACGCCGCCCACCCTGAGGTAAGGCAGCCAATTATCGATCGAGTAGCCGATTCTCGGTCCTAAGATGGCGAAGCCGTTCGGGTCGACCTTGCCGTAGAAACTGTAGGTGCCGTCGGGCGGCGGCGTGGGCCCGGCATAGGTGTACGAGCGGTTGCGATTCTTCGAGCTAAAGAAATCGTAATCAAGGCCGAAGCCCCAGACCCACTCCTCGTGTTGAAAGTTGTAGCCGATCTGCACGCCGCCGACGAACACGCCGTTATTGGGGCAGTCGCGATTGTTGAAGGCATTGACAAGGATGGGATTCGAGACGTTGTTCAAGCTCCAGGTATTGCAGGTGGTATTCCACGCCCCGCCGATGTTCACGCCGCCGTAAAATCCCCGCCAATCGGTGATCGAGGTGGTCTGCGCCGACGCCGCGCCTGCGGCGGAAACCAGTGCGAGCAGCGCCGTCGAAAATGTCGTGAGTTTCATGGTTGATTCCTTAGTTCCCTATGCTCGTCGTTCCCTGGCCCAACCGTGAAGCATATGCGCTGCGTTGCACAGGATTCACAATTGCCCACAAGGCCAATTGACCGCGTGATCGCGGTTGTCGAGAGCCCGGACGATCAGCTAGAGAAGATGGCTCGCCGCATTGTGGCCGCTTTTCTGCGCCGCGACAGCCAAATCAACAGTGCCGCGAGCAAAAGACTCGCGGCCAGACTCAAAGTCGCATCGGCGGCATAGCCGCCCGCGACTCCGTGCTGCGAATATCCCCAGCCGTCCACGACCAGCATGTAAGTATTCGCGATATTGAATGCAGACAGCATCAGGCAGTAATTCGTCGAGGCAAGCGGATTGCTCGGCCCGATGGTTTCAAATGCGATCGCTGTGGACGCGGTGATGGCGACCGCCTGGAAGACATTCTCGCCGATCAGAGCCAGCGCGAAAGTGCTGGGCGTGTGCGGCAGCAGGATCAACCCCAGCGTAAACAGTGAGCCGACCACGCCGATCGCAAGGTACAGGTAGCGCAACGGCAGCAGCCGATCGATCAGCGGAAAGATCAAGCATCCGCCAATCCCACCCATCATCACGCCGGCTCCGCCCACCAATCCGACAAAGCGGGTCGATGCGCCAAAATCACCGCCCAGACCGCCGAGAAGATTGGTCAACGAAAAGGTTGCCGCCGGCGCGATGAACAGCACGATCGCAATCAACACCTCGTGCCGCTTGAGGACGCTCAGCACTTCGCCCAGAAACTGCGAGAAACTATCGCGCGCCAGCCGCCGATCCGGCCCCGGCGCCTGCATCCATGGGAAAATCGCGATCGGCAGCAGCACCGCCGCGCCCAGCAAGAGTGCGGCGACGGTCGGCGAAACGCGCTGCACTACTTCGCCCGCGATCATGGCCATGGCGCCGCCGCCGCTGATGTTGGCGATGGTCACCCAAACACTGAGCGTATTTTTCTCCTCGGCCGTGGTAATGCTGGATAGCCATCCGCCGACGGCGCTCTGATAAAGGTTCGCGAAGAAAAACCCGACCACCAGCAATCCTTCCACCCAGGCCAGATGCGTAAGATTGAGCAGGGCCAGCGACAGCAGCGCGGCGGCCACGACCGCCGTTACTACGGCGTACCAGCGCCGGCTGAAGCGGACGTCCAGCACCGGGCAGACCAGAAAGGTCCAGAAGCCGGGCGAGATCATCACCGCCGTCATCGCAGCTATCGTGGCCTCGGGAACCTGGCGCGCGCTCAGCAGCTGCGGCACCGAGATCACCAGAATGCCGCCATACATGCCGAACAGCGCATTGGTGAGACCCATCATCCAAATAGGAACTCGAGCGCGGCGTCGATTCATCGACTGCCGCTCATGGTGTCTCCCACCGGCCCGAAGCGGCGGAGCGGTACAGCGCGTCGATCACGCGCATGTTCGCAATGGCATCCTCGATCGGAAATTCCTGCGCGGTCTCGTTGCGAAACACGGCCGCGGCCAGATCGCATTGCATCGAATATTGATCAACCGGCGCGAAGTCCTCGAACTCGGCGGAACTGCCGTCCAAACTTGTTCCGGAATCGATGATGAGACGGCAGGTGTGGTCCTTCTGGGGCGTGAAGGGAACCAGGACCTCGATGCGCCCTTCGGATCCCAGGATCACCACCCGCTGGTACGGTGCCAGCTGCAGCGCGCTGCTGAACACCAGTTGGCCGCCGCCCGGAAATCCCAGCATGCCGCTGGTCACCCGATCGACGCCGAACTGCGGATCGCGATCGATCAGGGCGATGGCGCGATCGGGTTCGATGCCGAACACATAGCGGGCGGTGACGATGGGATAGCAGCCGACGTCGTACAGGGCACCGCCGCCGATATCGGGGCGATTGCGCACATTGTTGGGGTCGAGCACCGTGAACACGAATGCCGACTGAATCGTGCGCACCGAGCCGATGCGGCCGGCGTGCACCAGCGCGCGGACCCGGTGCCATTGCGGGTGAAAGCGCACCATGAAGGCCTCGATCACGCGCCTGCCGCTGCGATCACGCGCGGCCACAATGGCTTGTGCCGCGACGGCGTTCAGTGCGATCGGCTTTTCGCATAGCACATGCTTGCCCGACTCGAGCGCCTTGACCGTCCATTCGACATGCAGATGGTTCGGCAGCGGGTTGTAGACCGCTTCGATTTCAGGATCATCCAGTAATGCCTGGTAATTGCCGTAGCTGCGGGCGATACCGAAACGTGCGGCGATGCTCGCCGCGCGCTCGGCATCGCGCGAGGCCACGGCTAAAACAACACCGCGCTGACCGGCGATGATCGCCGGGATGACGCGTTTGACACCGATATTAGCGGTACTGAGGATTCCCCATTTGACCTTGCTTGCGATCGACGCCCCCTCGCGAGATCCCGTAAGTAAATCTCAACTAGCCGCGAAGCATCGGGCGTCCTTCATGCGCGACCAGCAAGTCATGCATGTCGTTCGCATGCTCCTCTTCGACCCTGAGTATCCCTTCCAGCATGGTGCGTGTCCCAGGGTCATCGTCTCCGAAATAGCGAATCAACTCGCGGTAGTGATCCACCGCAATGCGCTCGGCGATGAGATTCTCCTTGATCATTTCGACCAAGTTGCCCGCGTTGCCATACTCGGACGCGGCTCGCGTTGCGAGACCGGTGGGGTTGAAATCGGGTCTGCCGCCGAGTTGATTGATGCGCTCCGCGACTTCGTTCATATGGCCCTGCTCTTCCTTGGCGTGCTGCGCAAATTCCGACTTGACGCCTTCGCTGGAAATGCCGGTGGCGGCCACTGCATGCATGGTGTATCGCAGCACGCAAACTATTTCAGTCGCGAGAACCGCTTGAAGAATTTCAATGGTTTTCTTCACGTCGCCTTGGTACGTGTATGTCACCCCGCCGCTGGCGATATTCTTGCGGGCCCGCTCGCGCAATTCCTTGACGTCCGTCAAAAACGGCTTCGGCTGTGCTGTCTGTTTGTCCACGGTGTTCAGCTCCTGGGGATCATTCGTGTTTGGCGCCGAAATTTATGCAGCGCATCGCGCTCATTCAACCACCATAATGTCGCCATGTCGACTTCCCGCAAATCGATTTTGAGCGCCGCATTCATTGCCGCATTGCCGCTGCTCGGATCCAGCGCACAACTGCCGGCGGATGGCCAGTCGGGCCGCCAGGAATTTGTTGCCGCCATGCAGCGTGTTCGCCAGGGCCAACCCGATACAGCCGATTCGCCGGCGCTCAAGTCCTATGCGATCTATGACTATCTTGTTGCAGCAAGATTGCGGCGCGATCTGACGCCGCGGACGGGCGAGAGTCTCGATGTGACGATCGATGCGTTTTTGCGGGCGCACGCGGGCCATCCAGTGGCGCACGGCTTGCGCCGCGAGTGGCTGGCAAACCTCGCACAGCGCCAGCGCTGGGATTGGTTCCTGCCGCGCTCGCTGGATG
>DATMKO010000418.1:0-13663 GCA_035571175.1 Steroidobacteraceae bacterium
AACGATCAGTATGATCGGTGGCGCGAGGTCCCGGGCGCGCTGCAGGGCCGGCCGGCCGGATACATCGATCAAGATGTCTATGAGGCAGCGCGCGCCTTCACGGGGTGGACCATCGAGGATGGCAGTACCGTCGATGCACGCCGCAAGCTGCCGCTCACCGGACAATTCGTGTACGTGGAAAATTGGCATGACGGCTATCAAAAGCGGGTTCTGGCCACCGAGTTCGACGCGTTCGCGCCGGCGCTGGCCGACGGCCGCCAGGTGCTCGACCTGATTGCCGCACATCCGGCCACCGCACAATATCTCTGCGACAAGCTGTGTCGCAGGTTCATTGGCAGCGAGGTTCCGGAGCGACTGCGCCGGCACCTTGCGGAGGTCTGGCTGGAGAATACGGAATCACATGATCAGATTGCACGCGTGCTGCGCGCGCTGCTGCTATCGCGGGAATTCCTGGTGCGTCGCGCGGCGCCGGATCGCGCAAAGATCCGCCGGCCGTTGGCGCTCGCCGCGGCTTTTGCGCGTGCGACGCAAATCGATCTCAAGTACTCCGAGCAACTGGCAGGCGAGATCGCGGCCGCCGGTCAAAATCTGTTCGGCTGGCCGACGCCGACCGGTTTGCCGGACGCAGCGGCGCCATTTTTGAGTTCGCAGGCCATGCGCCATCGCTGGTCCCTGGTGCTGGGTCTGGCCGAAAACTATTGGAGCACCGGCGTGCTTGCGGATCCGCGCGCCCTGGGATTGACGCAACCGACCACCCTCAGCGCGACGCTAGCTTTGCTCGAAAGTCTGATCGGTTCTGCGCCTGCAGCAACGGCCACGGCCATCGTCGCGGGTTGCGGATGGCCTGCCGATCAGCCGCTGAACGCGGGCGGTGCGGGAGACGCGGCGCATCGGTGGTCGCGCCTGGCCGCGTATTGCGCCATGGCGCCCGAATTCCAAATCACCTAAGGCTTTCATGAGCATCTCGCGCCGCTCGCTGATACAAGCTACCGCCGCCAGCGTCGCCGCCGGGCTGGTGCCGCTGCCCGGGATCAGGCGCCTGTTGTTTGCCGCCGAACCTGGCAGCGATCGAATCTTGGTGGTTTTGCATTTGCGCGGCGGCTGCGACGGTCTCAACCTGCTGTCGCCGGCCAGCGATTCTGCGTTCATCGAGGCGCGCAATTCCGATTTGCGGGTGCTGTCGGAGGGCAGCGACGCCGGCCATGCGATCCCGCACTCGCAGGCAGCGGCGACGGAATTTCGGCTGCACGCGGCAGCCGGCGCTCTGGCGGAACTCGCGGCAGCCAAACATCTGGCGTTCATTCACGCGGCGGGACTGATCGACACGACCCGCAGCCATTTCGTGGCCACGGACATGATCGAGCATGGTGTCGCGGATGGTGCGGCGTTGAACCGCACCACCACCGGATGGCTGGCACGGGCAATGGTGAGCGGCAGCGGCGCGCGTTCCGCGGCCGTGCGTGGAGTGTCGACGTCGAACACGCCCAGCGGCGCTTGGAGCGGGGACTTCCGCACGATTTCCGTGACCGACCTTGCGAATGGTTTGGCCGCGCCCGGCGGCCCTGCGGCGGGCAATGTGCTCGAGCGGCTGTACGGTGCCAACGGCCCTGCGGCGGCCGACGTAACCGATGCTGGGCGGCTCACCCTCGAGTCCATGGCGGCGATTGATGCGCGGCTGGCGCGGGACGCGAACGGCAAGTATGCAGCCTATGTCGCCGAATCCGGCGTCAACTATGAGGCGGCGTATGAACTCGGACGACCATTGAAGACCCTGGCGCAGCTCATCAAGATGGACTTGGGTGTGCGGGCGGCCACCGTGGACCTCGGCGGATGGGACACGCACGAGTATCAGCCCGGTCGATTTCGCAATCAGGTCGAGCGGCTGTCACAGGGATTGGGTGCTTTCTATAACGACATGGCGCGCTATCACGATCGATTGGTCGTCGTGGTAGTCACCGAGTTCGGACGCCGGCTAAGGTCGAATCGCAGCAACGGCACCGACCATGGTCGAGGCAGTGTGATGATGGTGCTTGGGGGCGGAGTAGCCGGCGGCAAGATATATGGACGCTGGCCGGGCCTTAACGCGGACCAATTGGAGGAGGGCGTGGATCTCCCGGTGGTCAACGACTATCGGCAGAGCCTCACCGAGGTTCTCGGGCATTGGCAAGGGCAGATCGATGCGGCCAATGTATTTCCCGGATTCAAGCCGACGCCGGCTTTGGGCCTGTTTGTTTGATGCGGTCGGCGCCTGCGTGGCCCTGGGCGCGCGCCGCCCAAATCCACACAAATCCGCCTATCAGGACGGCGACGGGGAGAATTCTCACGGCCTGGCCCAGGGAGAAGAGATCGGATAATGCGCCGACCATGAATGGCGACAGCGCGTCGCCGAGCAGATGAATGGCGAAGACTGAGAGCGCGATTGCCGTGGCGCGTTCGCTGGCGATGACCAGATTGACAATGGCCGCGTTGATTGGGCCGGTGGACAAGAACAGACACAGCTGCGCCGTCACCATGTAGAACTGGTAAAGCGAATGCGAGGATGTGGTCAGCGCCATCCACACGAATGGTGCTGCGATGAGCGTGGCGACTGCCGACAAATAAAGGTGGGCCTGCCGCGAGCGCCTCGCGAAGTAGTCGCCCATCCAGCCGCCGATGAAGGTGCCGACGAATCCCGTGACGACGACAATGGTGCCGAAGCTGACGGTGGCCTCGCTGCGCGAAATTCCGCGGACTCGCTCCAAAAACGCCGGCATCCAGTAGGCAAGACCGCCCACCGCGAAGGTGTAAGCGGCGTATCCCAAGACCGTGAGGGCGTAGGGTTTATTTCGCAGCAGACGCCCGTAAGTCAACCAGGTTTCACGGCTGATGCTGGAACGTGTGGCCGGCTGTGCCGCCGCTTCGGGCGCAGCGGTTGCCTCGCCATCCTGAGCCCCTCGCGGCGGGTCGCGCAAAAACAGGCACAGCGCCGCCAACACCAGACCCGGAACGCCGGCGACAAAGAACGCCGCGCGCCAACCATAGCTTTTGTCGACCAATCCGCCGACGACGTAGCCCAAAGCGGAGCCCACGGGGATCGCGCAAAAGAAAATCGCCATCACGCGGCCGCGCAGGCGAATCGGGAAATAATCGGAGAGAAGACTCGGAGCGATGGTGACGTAGGCGGCTTCGCCGACGCCTACAGCCGCGCGCGCGGCAAATAGCGTGAGGAAATTGACCGCAAATCCAGAAAGCGCGGTCGCGAAGCTCCAGCACGCGACTCCAATGGCAATCAATCGAGGCCGTGAGCGGCGGTCGCCGAGAGCGCCGAATACCGGCGCCAGCAGCGTGTAGACCACGAGGAATCCGGACATCAACGACCCTAAGTTGGTGTCGGAAAGCCCGAGACCGGCATTCTTCAGGCTTTCCAGCACCCCCGAAACCACATAGCGATCCAAGTAGCTGAACAAATTGATAAAGGCGAGAACGGCCAATACCCAATTTGGCGAACCTATCCAGGTGTTTTGTTTTTGTTCCACCACGCTCCAACCCCCGGTTCCCACGTTATACACTCATGGTGCGCCCCGCAAATTACTCGGTCGGAGACAGAGTGTCGATCCACGTTGCCCTGAACCATGTGACTCATTACCGCTACGACCGATTGGTGGGCTTGAGTCCTCAGGTCGTGCGGCTGCGGCCGGCGCCGCATTGCCGTACGCGTATTCTGGCGTATTCGCTCAAAGTGACGCCGCCGGATCATTTCATCAATTGGCAGCAGGACCCGCAGGCGAACTATCTGGCCCGGCTGGTGTTTCCCGACAACACCAGGGAGCTGAAGATCGAGGTTGATTTGGTCGCGGAGATGTCGGTTCTCAATCCTTTCGATTTCTTCCTGACACCCCACGCCGAGCAGTTCCCTTTCAAATACGACTCCGACGAACGCCGGGAACTGGTGCCATTCTTGGTGAAAGCGCCGGCGGCGCCGCTGGTGGCGAACTATCTTGCCGGCATTTCCCGTCAGCGCCGCCGCACCATCGATTTCGTCGTAGAACTGAATAGCCGTCTCGCAAACGACATTCAGTATTTGATTCGCCTCGAGCCCGGCGTGCAGCTGCCGGAGGAAACGTTGGCGCAACGTTCGGGATCTTGCCGGGATTCCGCTGCGCTGTTGGTGCAACTGATGCGCCATCTTGGATTGGCGGCGCGGTTCGTCTCCGGTTACCTGATACAGCTGGTGGCGGATGTGAAGTCGCTCGATGGTCCGTCCGGGCCGGCCCAGGATTTCACCGACCTGCATGCTTGGTGCGAAGTGTACTTGCCCGGCGCCGGCTGGATCGGACTCGATCCGACCTCCGGCCTGCTTGCCGGCGAAGGGCACATTCCGCTCGCCTGCACACCCGAGCCGTCGGCCGCCGCTCCCATCAGCGGCGCGGTCGAAACTTGCGAGACCAGCTTCGAACATCGCATGAGCGTCAGGCGGATTTGGGAGGCGCCGCGTGTCACCAAGCCCTACAGCGACGCAGAGTGGTCGGCCATCGAAGCATTGGGCCGAGCCGTGGACGAGGATTTGAAGGGCTTGGATGTGCGTCTGACGATGGGCGGCGAGCCGACCTTTGTCTCCATCGACGATCCCGACGGCGCGGAATGGAATACGGCCGCGCTGGGCGCGAACAAACGCAAGCTCGCCGCGGATCTTTACCGGCGGCTGAAAAATAAATACGCGCCTTTGGGCCTCGCGCATTTCGGGCAGGGCAAGTGGTATCCCGGCGAGCAGCTGCCGCGTTGGTCTCTCAATTGCTACTGGCGCAAGGACGGCGAGCCGCTGTGGCTGAACCCGAATTTGACCGCCGACGAGCAAGCCCCCCAGGCGCTGAGCGACGAAACCGCGCTGTGCTTCTTGAATCGTGTCGCGGAAGAATTGCGGTTGGATGCGAAATTCGTGTTTCCGGCTTACGAAGATGCTTTTTATTACCTGTGGCGCGAACGCCGGCTGCCGATGAATGTCGATCCGTTCGATTCGCGGCTCGAGGATCCGCTGGAACGCGAGCGTCTGGCGAGGATTTTCGAGCAGGGATTGGACCGGGTCATAGGCCACGTGCTGCCGGTCGCCCGCAGCGAGGATGCCTCGCGCTGGCAGACAGGACCGTGGTTCTTGCGCAGCGAACGCTGTTATCTCATTCCCGGCGATTCGCCCATCGGCTACCGCCTGCCGCTCGACTCGCAACCCTGGGCCGCCAAGGGCGACCACCCGTATATTCATCCACCCGATCCGTCGCGGAGTTTTTCCGCCCTGTTGCCGCATGCGGAAATTCGCCGCCAGATCCGCGGCCTCGAGCGCGCGCGCGCATTGCCCGAAGCGCAGCCGCCGCTGCCGCAGGAATCCGCCGCCGATCTCACACGCACTTCCATGTGCGCCGAGGTCCGCAATGGCGTGCTGTACGTCTTCATGCCGCCGGCGCGCGAACTCGAACACTACGTGGAATTGGTAGCGGCCGTCGAAGCCGCAGCGGAAGCGCTCGCGCAGCCCATCATCCTCGAGGGCTACGGGCCGCCTCGCGATCCGCGCATCGGCGAATTTCGCATAACACCCGATCCCGGGGTGATCGAGGTGAACATACATCCGTCAGCTGATTGGGATGGGCTCACCGATCGGACCACGTTTCTGTACCAGGCGTCGCGCGAGTGCCGTTTGACTGCCGAGAAATTCATGCTGGACGGCCGGCACACCGGTACCGGCGGCGGGAATCATATGGTGCTCGGCGGCGCGTCGCCGGCGGATTCGCCGTTCCTGCGCCGCCCCGACTTGCTGCGCAGCTTGCTTGGTTTTTGGCACAACCACCCGTCGTTGTCATACCTATTCTCCGGATTGTTCATCGGACCCACTTCGCAAGCGCCGCGCGTCGACGAAGCGCGCAACGATTCCCTGTATGAGCTGGAACTCGCGTTCCGCCAGTTTCCAAAACCCGGCGAGAATCGTGCGCCGTGGCTGGTTGATCGGTTGCTGCGAAATCTGCTGATCGACGTCTCGGGCAATACTCACCGCACGGAGTTTTGCATCGACAAATTGTTTTCTCCCGACGGCCCCACCGGACGCTTGGGATTGGTCGAAATGCGCGCGTTCGAAATGCCGCCGCACGCCCGCATGAGCCTCACCCAACAGCTGTTGTTGCGCGCCCTGGTGGCGCGCTTCTGGCGCACGCCCTATGAGCCCGCGAAGCTGGTGCGCTGGGGCACGGAGCTTCACGATCGGTTCATGATGCCGTACTTCGTCGAAAATGATTTCGCCGACGTCATCGCTGAACTGCAGCAGGTGGGTTACGACCTCAAGTTGGCTTGGTTCGCACCGCATTTCGAGTTTCGCTTCCCGAAGTATGGCGACTTCGAGACGCGCGGCATGCGATTGGAACTGCGCCAGGCGCTGGAGCCCTGGCATGTGATGGGCGAGGAGGGCGCAGCCGGCGGCGCCGTGCGCTATGTCGATTCATCGGTGGAGCGTCTGCAGGTGAAGGTTACCGGGCTGGCGCCCGGCCGATACCTGGTTACCTGCAATGGCCGCGCGCTGCCGCTGCGGCCGACCGGAAAGGTCGGCGAGTTCATCGCCGCCGTTCGCTATCGCGCGTGGCAGCCGCCCTCCGCGCTGCATCCAACCATCGGCGTAAATGCGCCTCTGACCTTCGATTTGTTCGACTCGTGGATGAGGCGTTCCGAGGGTGGCTGCCAGTATCATGTGACCCATCCCGGCGGCTTGAGCCACGAGCGATTTCCGGTCAATTCGTTCGAAGCAGAGAGCCGGCGATTGGCAAGGTTTTTTCGCATGGGCCATAGTCCGGGCGCCATGGCGGTGCCGATTGCAGCGCCCGACGCGGAGTTTCCGTTCACGCTCGATTTGCGCATGAGTAATGGCTGAAGTTCCTCTCGAAACTTATTTGAGCGATGCGCGCCGTTACGACGAATTGCTCGATAACTCCGGCAGTGTGCGGCCGCACTGGCGACCGCTGATCGATGCCTTGGCCGGCGACGGCGCAGACGAGGTGCGCCGCAGCGTCGACCTGGCGCGCCGCCTGATTATTGAAAACGGCGTGACATACAATGTCTATGCCGACAGCCAAGGACGCGACCGCCCATGGGTGCTCGATCCACTGCCGATTTTGCTCACCGCGGCGGAATGGCGCGAGATTGAAGCGGGCGTCGCGCAGCGTGCACGGCTGTTCGACGCGCTGCTCGAGGATATTTACGGCCCACAGCGGCTGCTGGCCGACGGCAGTGTGCCGCCGCAGCTGCCGTTCGGTCATCCGAATTTTCTGTGGCCCTGCCATGGCTTGAAACCGCTTGGCGGCAATTGGCTGCATGTCTACGCGGTCGATATATCGCGCTCCGCCGACGGACAATGGTGGGCGCTGGCGGATCGAACGCAGACTCCATCTGGGCCCGGCTACGCCTTGGAAAACCGGCACATCGTTTCGAGAGTGTTTCCCGAGTTGCTCAACGATGTGGGCGTGCGCTCGCTCGGCGCCTTTTTCGTCGCGTTGCGCGAAAATCTGTTGTCAGCCGCCCCCGAGGATGAAACGCCGCTGGCCGTGATCCTGACCCCCGGGGCCTTCAATGAAACCTATTTCGAGCACGCGTATCTCGCGCGGCAGTTGGGGCTGCCGCTGGTGGAGGGCCATGATCTAAGCGTGCGCGGCGACACGCTATATCTCAAAACGCTGGGCGGCCTGCGGCGCGTGCACGCCATTCTGCGCCGGCTCGACGACGATTTTTGCGATCCGGTGGAATTGCGCGCCGATTCGGCGCTCGGGGTGCCCGGCCTCATCGGCGTGGTCCGCGCCGGCCGAGTGGTGATGGCGAATGCATTGGGCAGCGGCGTTCTCGAATCCGCTGCCTGGATGGGCTTCATGCCCGCGGCAGCCGAGCGGCTGCTGGGAGAGAAGCTGCAGCTGCCGTCGGTCGCGACCTGGTGGTGCGGCGAACCGGCGGCTCTGCAGTATGTGCTGGAAAACATCGATCGGCTGGTCATCAAGCCCACCTATCCAAATCAAAACTTTCAGCTGGTATTCGGCCGCGACCTTGAGCCGCAACAGCGCACCGAGCTGGTCCAGCGGCTCAACGCCCGGCCGCACGCCTACGTGGCCCAAGAGCGCCTGGCCTTTTCGCAGGCGCCGGTATGGGGCAGCGCGGGCGGCGGCGGCGGCGGCGCGCAGGTGCATGGATTTTCCGCCCGCGCCTTGGGGATCCGCGTTTATGCCGTGGCGACGCCGTCGGGGTACCGCGTGATGCCCGGCGGCTTGGCGCGCATCGCCGCGGATACCGCCGACGTCGTTTCCATGCAGCGCGGCGGCGGCAGCAAGGATGTCTGGGTGTTGGCGCCGGATCGCCGCTCGATGGATGAGGCGAGCGTTGCCGGCACCTCCGGACGCGTTGCCGCACGCCACGACGATTTGCCGTCGAGTTTGGCGGAAAACCTGTTCTGGCTCGGCCGCTACAGCGAGCGCTGCGAAGACAAGGCGCGGCTGATGCGGGCAACCTTGAACGTGCGCGCCAATGCGCTGCTCTGGCCGCAGGCGCTCGAGACTTGCGCACATTTCGTCGCGATCACCAAGCTCGCCGAGTCGGGTCTGCCGCTGTTCGACGCCACCAATGCGCTGGGCTTGAAGGCGGATTTGCAGCGCCTGGCCTGGTGCGCAGCGCGAACCCGCAGTCAACTTTCCACCGAGAATTGGCGCGCGATCAGCGTTCTGCAGCGTGATTTCGAAGAGGGCGCGCATTTCAAACGTGATCCGCGCGACATACTGGATACCCTGCTGCTTTCGCTCGCGGGCCTGGCGGGCTTTGCGATGGACGATATGACTCAAGACGATGGTTGGCGATTGATGATGATTGGCCGCCGCTTGGAACGCCTGCAGTTCCTTGCCGAGCTGCTTTACCACCGCCTGAAGTTGGGAGCGACTCCAACACAGAGCGAACTGGAATGGCTGCTCGATATCGGCGACAGCACGATCACGTATCGCACGCGCTATCTGGCATCGCCGCGCCTCGGCGAGACCATCGATCTGCTGGTGTTCGACCACAGCAACCCGCGGGCGCTCGCGTTTCAATGGCACGAGATCGAGCACTACCTGGTGCGCGTGGCGGCTTCTTTGGGCGGCGCGCCGGATGGCACTCTTGACGCAGCCGTGGCAGCGGTTGTGGAAATGCAATTGAGCGCTGTCGATGGCGACAGCGGGCGCGCCGAGCGCGCGCGGCAAAGTCTGGCGGAACAGCTGAATGCCTTGAGCCTGGCAGCCGGCAGGCTTTCCGACCAGCTGTCATTGAAACATTTCTCCCTCATCGACGTCAGCATTCGCCCGGTGGCGGCATGAGCGACACCATGAGATATCGCGTGCGCCATGAAACGGTCTATCACTACGGCGGCAATGTGGCGCACTCGCATCAACTGCTGCATTTGAGCCCGCGCGATTCCGCGACTCAGCGCTGCCACTCGCGCCGCATCACTCTGGAGCCGCAGCCCAGCAGCCTTGGCGAGGCTCTGGACGCATTCGGCAATCTGGCGACCCGGCTGGAATATGATCTGCCGCACGATCGTCTCGAAGTGCTGGCCGAGCTTGGTGTCGAGGTCGCCATGCCGCCGCAGGCGCCCGACATCGCCACGCAGCCCTGGGAGGAAGTGCGCGATGCATTGACCTATTGCGGAAGGCCGATGAGCGCGGAGTACCTCGACGCATGTCGATTCCGGATGGAGTCGAGCTACGCGAAACTCAAACAGGCATTCACCGACTACGGCGCCGATTGCTTCGCGGCGGGCAGTCCGTTGCTGGTGGGAGCCCTGACCTTGATGCACAAGCTGCATCGGGAGTTTACCTACGCACCGGGTTCGACCAATATTCGGACCTCGGCTGTCGAGGCTTTTGAGGCGCGCCGCGGCGTCTGCCAGGATTTCGCGCACGTCATGATCGCCTGCCTGCGCTCGCAGGGACTGGCCGCACGTTATGTCAGCGGCTACCTGCGCACCGCGGCGCCGCCCGGAGCCGACGCCGCGTGGGTGGGCGCCGATGCGTCGCACGCCTGGGTGTCGGTGTTTTGTCCGCCGCTTGGCTGGATCGACCTGGATCCGACCAATGACCTGCGTGTGGGCACCGATCACATCGTCATCGCTTGGGGCCGGGATTTTGGCGATGTTTCTCCGCTGCGAGGCGTGATCATCGGCGGCGGTCAGCATCGTTTATCTGTTCGCGTTTCCGTGCAGGCGGAGTAAGATCGAATTCAGCGAATCATTTCAGGAGGATCGATGGCCAAGCCAAATTATCGTCACGCCAAGAAGCAAAAAGAGGCCGCGAGAAAAGCCCGCCAGGATGCGAAACAGCAGCGGCGCTCGAGTGTTCCTGAGGTGCCCGCCGAACCGTCGCCGCTCAAGCCCGGGGAGTTTTGAACTTAACAGTCTTGTAACATGTCGCTGCGCGGCGACGAGTCGGCCGTGATTACGCCGACTTCACAGATCTTTTCGCGTTTACCGCTTTTCACGCACCCGGAATCGCTGAAGAATACTCTTCATGCGAAGGTTTTCAGCAGCCGGAAGAATGCGCGGTCCGTGGCCGAAGCTGCTGGCAGTGCCGCTGGGATTGGCGCTGTTGGCGCTCGCCGCCTGCAATGGCACCGCAGTGGTGACAGTCACCGCCACGCCGTCCACGGACACATTCATCGCCTACCGCGTCGGCTTGGATTCGGTGCAGTTGCAGACGTCGGGCGGCAAGAAGACATTGAAGGTCCTTCCCGCCGGCACGACGGTAGATTTCGTAAATCTGCTCAATCTCAGCGAAGTGCTGGGTATTCCGACGGCTGCGAAGGGCACTTACACCAGCGCCGTAATCACGCTCGACTACAGTGCGGCGCAAATCGTTTATGACGATGGCAGCGCCGCCGGCCTGCAGCTGTCGCCGGTAAACGCGAGCGGTCAAGCCGTCGGCCAAATTTCGGTCACCGCGAATCTGGATCCCAGCAATCCGGTCAGGATCGTCGCCAAGCAATCCGCGCAGGTGGCGTTGAATTTCAATCTGGCCGCAACCAATATCGTCAACGTCGGCGCGCAGACCGTGACGATCACACCCATGTTTGCGGCCAGCGCTCTGCCAATCGATACCAAGCAGGTTGTGATGCGCGGACCGCTCGCGGGGGTCAATTCCAGCAGCCTGTTGTTCACCACCGGCGTGGTGCCGTTCGGCGGAACAGTTGGCGGCTTGGGCGAATTCACCGTCTCGTCGAGCGATGTGACCACGTACGAGGTCAATGGCATCGCTTCGACAGGCGCTGTGGGATTGGCGCAAATCGGCGCGCTGAGCGCGGGCGCGCCCATCGTCACCTATGGAACGCTCAATTCAAGCACGACGACAACCGACACCGCCGTGGCGACCACCACGCCGGCGACAACGGCTACCGGGACAACGACAACCACCAGCACCACCCCGACCGTGACCGGGACCACGGAAGTCGCCAGCACAACCTCCACGGTGTCGTTCACCGCGTCGCAGGTGTTGGCCGGCAGCAGCGTTGAAGGTTCCGGCCTGGATCGCTTGTCGGGAGTGGTATCCGCGCGCAGCGGCAATACGCTGGCCATCGAAGACGGCACCTTGATAGCAAGCGATGGCAGCAATACCTTCATGCCGGGTACGAGCATCATTGCGATCGGTGCCAATACGGCGGTCACGCTCCTGGGACAGGGTGCGATCAATGCCAACAGCCCGCAGCAGATATCGGTGGGATCCACGATCGATGCATTTGGCACGGCCACCACCACCAGTTCCGGCGTCACCTTGGATGCCAGCGCCGGGCGCGTACGGCTCGATCCAGCCATTGCGGCCGGTCTGGTCACCGTGCAAGGCAGCGGCGGCTTGACGCTCGATTTGGGATCACTCGGCGGGCGTTTGGTGAGCGTCTATGACTTCGTCGGCACCGGCGCCGATCCAACGCAATACACGGTGAATACCGGCGCCCTGGACCTGGTGAATTCAGTGGTGGGTGCACCGGTGGTGGTATCGGGATTTCCCAACTCGTTCGGTGTTACGTCCCCGGATTTCACCGCCACGACGCTGCTCGACACGACGACGATTTCGGCGGAACTGGTGGTCGACTGGGGCGCGGGGACCGCCGCGCCATTCACGACCTTCGATACCTCGGCCATTACCATCGATGTGCTCAACACCAGCATCGGACTGCGGCATCAGATCCAGGTCGGTTCTCAGACCATCAACATCTTAGGTCTATCGTCGGATCCGCAGATCGCGCCCGCAACGGGTTCGACGACGATATTCTCCATCGGTCACTCCGCGAGCGGCATTACCGAGAGTTTCAATACCTATGCGAATTTCATCACCCAGCTGCAATCGGAGTTGAACGGTACCGTGTTGGTAACAGGGATCACGGCTGTCGGGCAATACACGGCTTCGACTTTTGCGTTTTCCGCAAACAGCATCACGCTCTTTTTGAATAACTGACCGCTATCGTCCTGCCAGCCTCTAGCGATACACTGGGGTCGGAGGCTCGTTGTTGAAAACAAGGATTACCCGGCGCGACCTACTTCGGGCAAGCTGGCTGCTGGCCGTGCCGGCCGCATTCCCGCGCTTCACGCGGACGGCGACAAGTGCCGTCCCCGGCGCACCGGCATACAGCTACGCCTATGTCGGCACGTATACGCCGAACGGCGGCGGCATCTACCTGTTTCGAATCGACCCTGTCAGCGCGGCGCTGACGCAGTTGCAGGTGGTCGATGACATACGGAATCCTTCCTGGCTCGCAGTCAATCCGGCCCAGACGCGCCTGTATGCAGTGAGCGAGATCGACAATTATCAAAATACGCACAGCGGGGCCGTGGTCTCGTACGCGATCGACAACGACACGTTGCAGATCAGGCGCTTGGGTGCGGTGAGTTCGGGCGGCGGCACTCCCGCGCACTTGAGCGTGCATCCGTCCGGTAAATTCGTATTTGTCGCCAACTACGGCGGCGGCAATGTCGCGGTTTTTCCGGTGGGAGCGGAGGGCGCGCTGGGCGAAGCGACCGACGTCAGACCGAGTGTCGGGCCGCGGCACCATGCGCGCGCCGCCG
Source organism: Steroidobacteraceae bacterium (assembly GCA_035571175.1). GTDB lineage: Bacteria > Pseudomonadota > Gammaproteobacteria > Steroidobacterales > Steroidobacteraceae > Bog-1198. The sequence continues at coordinate 13,070 of DATMKO010000418.1, forward strand.
CCGATCCGCCTGGACAATTTGCGTTCAGCGATCACGACGGCCCGCATCTGCACATGGTCGCGGCGGATCCGAGCGGGCAATTCGTCATCGCCAACGACGCGGGACTCGATCTGACGTGGGTTTGGCGCTTCGATGCGCAGGCCGGGCGGCTGCTGCCGGCGGATGTGCCGGTGATCACCGCCCCGTCCGGCTCGGCGCCCCGGCATTTTATCTTTCATCCCAGCGGTCGGGTGTTCTACAACCTGTATGAACACGACGCGATGGTGGCGGTATACGATTACGATGCAGCGCGCGGCGGATTGAAACTCAAGCAGGTCGTGTCGAGCTTGCCGCCGAAGTTCGCGGGCAGCAACTTGTCCTCGGAACTCGTGATGACGGCCGATGGCCGCTATCTCTACGTCGCGAACCGGCTGCACAACGCGGTGGCGATTTTTTCCGTGGCCGGCGACGGTCAACTGCGCAGCATTGCCGACGCCTGGGTGCACGCCGACTCGCCGCGCAGCATTTGCATCGATCCCAGCGGAACATTTCTCTATTCATGCAATAACCGCGGCGATTCGATCACCTCGTTTCATATCAATGCCGCTACCGGTG
>DATMKO010000419.1:0-4205 GCA_035571175.1 Steroidobacteraceae bacterium
AGATGCAAATCCGACGCATTGTTCTTCACCGCAAAGGCGAGAAGCTGCGCGATATCAACCGCCATTTACGGCTCCTAATTCGACTGGTTCAAGGCACGAACAGTATATAAGAGGGTGTTGTCACCCAATATGTTAATTGATCCGCAGAATTTGACGGTTCATGTGAACCGTGTCCGGTCTCGGATACGTCAGGCAGCCATGGCCGCAGGAAGAGACCCCGACGCGGTCACCTTGGTTGCCGTCACCAAGGCCAAGACTGCCGAAGACATACGGCTGGCCGCCACCGCCGGCGTCACGGATTTCGGCGAAAATTATGTGCAGGAGGCACTTGCCAAAAAGGCCCGGCTCGGCGATTTGAGCCTAATCTGGCATTTCATCGGCCGCATACAATCCAACAAGACCCGCGACATCGCCGCGGGCTTCGATTGGGTGCACAGCGTGGATCGCCTGGGGGTTGCCCGGAGGCTTTCCGAGCAGCGGCCATTCCACGCCCCGCCACTCAACCTATGCATTCAAGTGGCCCTGGTCCCTGAACCGTCCAAGGGCGGCGTCGCGCCGATGGCACTGGCCGCGCTCGCGGCCGAGGTAGCCGGCCTGCCCAGGGTGCGGCTACGCGGCCTGATGTGCGTCCCGCCGCCGCAGCCGCAACCGAACCCCGCAGCCGAAGGTCTGGTTTTCGCACGCTTGAGAGACCTGCTCGAGGATCTCAAGGCCGGCGGTCTCAACCTCGATACACTCTCGATGGGAATGAGCGCGGATTTCGAGTCCGCCATCGCCGCCGGCGCAACGATGGTGCGGATCGGTACGGCGCTTTTCGGCAACCGCTGAGGAATCACACATGCCCCTGAACGACATACGCCGGCTTGCATTTATCGGCGGCGGCAACATGGCCACCGCGCTGATCAGCGGCCTGATCAAACGCGGCATAACCGCCACGCGGCTGGCGGTTGCCGATCCCAACCAGGATCAGCTGCAGCGCCTGGTGCGCGATTTTGGCATCGAGGCGGCGCCCGACAACGCGAGTGCGGTGCATGGGGCTGAGGTAGTGATACTCGCCGTCAAGCCGCAGCTACTGCGTGGCGTGGCCCTGGGGCTGGCGCCGCATCTTCGGGCAGGGCGGCCTCTGGTGATATCGGTGGCGGCGGGCATTCCCCACGCCGCGCTCGCGCGCTGGTTCGGCCCGCAGATTCCGGTGATCCGCACCATGCCGAACCGGCCCGCGCTTAACGGGTTCGGCGCTACCGGTTTGTACGCGCCCGCTGCGGTGGGCGCCGACTGCCGCGCGTTGGCGGAAGATCTCATGGCCGCGGTCAGCGCCACCGTCTGGGTGCAGCATGAGTCGCAAATGGATACCGTCACTGCCCTCTCCGGCAGCGGGCCGGCGTATTTTTTCTTGTTCATGGAAGCACTCGAGGCCGCGGCGCACGAGCGCGGTCTGCCTACCGACATTGCGCATCGATTGACTCTGGAAACGGCGTTCGGAGCGGCGCAAATGGCGCGGCAGTCCCCCGATACACTGGCCACCCTGCGCGAGCAGGTCACCTCGAAAGGCGGTACGACCGCGGCGGCGCTCCAGGTCCTCAACGCCGCGGGGCTTCGTGCTATCGTCGCCCATGCGGTGGCTGCAGCTGACCGCCGCTCCGCCGAACTCGCCGCCGAATTCGGTGTTCCCTAGAAGCAAACGTTGATTCGATATGGAAGCGATTAGATATATCGTCGATACATTGCTGTGGCTGTTGACGCTTGCCTTCGTGCTGCGGCTGCTGTTTCAGTTGGTGCGAGCGGATTTTCGCGACCCAATCGCCGATGCCATAGTGCGAGTGACGAATTGGCTGATTATGCCCTTGCGGCGCCTGCTGCCGCCCATCGGCAGGGTTGATACGGCGACGGTGGTCGCGGTGCTGTTGGCCGCCGGGGTGCGCACTTTCGTCATGATGGCGATGGCGGGAATGGGCGTGGGCGCGGGCGATTTGATCGCGTTTCTGCGCATCACGCTCCTCAACTTGGCGGACATGGTGCTGCGCATCTATCTGTTCGCGATGTTGTTGTATTGGCTGACCGGCTTCATAGCGCCCGGCGGCTATGGGCCGGGGCTGCGCCTGCTCGCGCAACTGTGCGAGCCGATCTTGAAACGCGTGCGCCGGATCATTCCCCCGATCGGACAAATTGATTTTTCCTTCCTCTGGGTGTCGATAGCAATCGGCGCATTGCTTGTGTTACTCCGTTGAACATCGCCTCGTACATGCCTGATATCACAGTGAACGAAGCAACTCGTCGCGATGGAATTGGGCGCTCGTGGACGCGGAAACACTGAAAAACCAGTTAAAATCACACCTGCGATAAAAATATTTTTTTTCGTTTGCGCTAAACATCGGCTTTTTTCTATGTTATTTTCGGCGCCGAGTTGAAATTGTGCGGATTTTAAAAGCCCACGTTGGGCGATTACTGTCCGCGTTTGCAAACATCAGTAGGAGATTCAATATGGCGAAAAAGAATGCAGCACCGACCAAGTCTGAAATTCTCGCTACCATTTCGAAGGAAACAGAGCTCTCTAAGAAGCAGGTCGGAGCCGTGTTTGACTCGCTTGGCGCCACGATAAAGAAGAGTCTGCGCGGCCACGGCCTGTTCACCTTGCCCGGTCTTCTGAAGATGAAAGTCGTGAAGAAGCCGGCCACCAAGGCGCGCGAGGGCATAAATCCGTTCAATGGCGAAAAGATGATGTTCAAAGCGAAGCCGGCGAGCAAGAAAGTGCGCATTGCCGCGCTGAAGACGCTCAAGGAATTCGTGAACTGATCTTTTCTCAGGCTCAAGGAGCGGCTGAGGGGGGCTCAGTCGCTCCGGATCGCACTATTCACGGCATTGCGCAGCTCTTGCAGGCGGCCGTGGAAAAAGTGGCCGACCCCGGGTAGAACGACCAGCCGCGGCGCGGGATTCAAGCTCGCGGCCCAGGCAATGACGGCCTTTGGGTTCACGACATCGTCGGCATCTCCCTGCACGATGAGCCAGGGACAAGCTGGCGTGCCGATTTCGCGGGCATTGATGAACTCGATCGCGGGCGCAACCGTGATCAGGCGCGCCGTCGTTCGCTGCAATGCCAGGCGCAGCGCCACATAGGCGCCGAACGAGAATCCCGCAATGATCAGCGTTTTGCCAGGCCAGCGCTGCGCGCCCCACGAAGCAACGGCATCGGCGTCCGCAATTTCTCCGGCGCCCTGGTCGTATGCCCCCGCACTTCCGCCCACGCCGCGAAAATTGAAACGCAGCGTGGCCACGCCCGCATCACGCAAAGCCCGCGCCAGCGTCGTCACGACCTTGTTTTCCATGGTCCCGCCATACAAGGGATGCGGATGGCAGATCACCGCGTAACTTGGGCCGCCGGAATCAGCAGGATCCTCGACGATCGCCTCCAGAACGCCGGCCGGACCCGCTATGCCATGACGTTCATTCAATCGCGATCAGATCGACATCGAAAACCAAGGTCGCGCCCGGGGGGATGACGCCGCCTGCACCGTTGTCGCCATAGGCAAGATCCGGGGGAATGATGAGCCGGCGACTCTCGCCGATCTTCATTCCGGCAACACCCTGATCCCAACCCTTGATGACTGATCCTGTGCCAAGCGGAAATTTGAACGCCCGACCGGCGGTGCGCGAACTGTCAAATTGCTTGCCCTTGTGGTCGGTTGCGGACGCCTCGTACAACCATCCGGTGTACTCGACAACCGCAATTTGTCCGCCGGCCACCGCTGCGCCCGTGCCGTCTTTCAGCGTCACCGACTGCAACGCGGCAACCGCGCTGGCGGGCGCAGCCGGCGCAGAGCTGGGCGGGACACTGGACTTACCGGTGCAAGCCGCGAGCAGCACGAATATCAGGAGACTGATTTTTGGAATGCCTGTGGATGCCATGACCGGCATCTTAAAGGATTTTAACGCCGCTGTTTCAACCAGCGGCGCGCAGCAACGCGGCGCACAGAGCGCAGGCTGCCGCGAGATTGCCGGCGACGCTCAAGCCGCTGAAGCCCATCGCATACAGCCGCAGGGTACTGACGGCATCGTCTACCTCGTCGACCGCTTGTAACATCCACTCCATTCCGGGCGAGTTTAAGTGGCTACCCAAGCTGCAACCGTGAGTGCCATCACACCCTAGAAATGGTGCTTCGCCCGCGGCGGCCGGCGGCTTGCTATGGCGACGGTGGCTGCGTAGGCTC
>DATMKO010000420.1:0-3947 GCA_035571175.1 Steroidobacteraceae bacterium
TGAGTCCGTATCGGCGCCGTGATTGCCGGCCGGCGCCGCACCATCCAGCGTTACACGGAAGTGCACCGGCTTGCCGTCCTTGTCCGGCCCCAGCACCAGATGCAGATCGCGGGCGTAGAATCGAAACGTGATCTTCCCGGGTGCCGCCGCCAATATCGCTTTCTCCGGATCCACGTTCCAAGACCCGCTCAGCGCCCATTGATTCAATTTCAACGCGGCCGGCGCCGCGTAAGCGCGCGCCTGATCCTGCGCGAATCCGCCGGGAGAGGCGAAGTTCTCGGCACGGCGATAGCCGACATAGGTTTCCGGAGATTGATCATGCGCTTCGTCCGCCGCCGCCTGAACGCCCACGGCCGGTAGTGCGCCCATCCCGGGCGGCGGCAGGCCGGTATTCCCCGCCTCGGTCAGCAATTTCCGAATCGTCTCTTCCGACTCATCGTAATTGCCTTCGCCGAAATGATGAGCGCGAATCTTGCCGCTCGCGTCGATGAAGTAATGCGCCGGCCAATACTGGTTGTTGAATGCCTGCCAAATGGCATAGTCGTTATCGAGCGCCACCGGATAGGTGATCTGCAGATCGGCGACGGCGCGCCGCACGTTGCTTGGGTCCTTTTCGAAGGCAAATTCCGGCGCGTGCACGCCGATCACGACCAACCCGTGGTCCTTGTACTTCGCGTACCACCCCTTGACGTAGGGGAGCGCGCGCAGGCAATTGATGCAGGAATAGGTCCAGAAATCGACCACCACCACCTTGCCGCGCAAGGCTTCGGGGGTCAGCGGCGGCGAATTCAGCCAAAGCGTGGCTCCAGCGAACGACGGGATTTCACCTTCCACCGGAAGAGCCCCGGCCGCCTTTGCGGAGGACATCATCATCGCGTGGCCGTCCGCATTTTTGTTGCTCATGGCCATGTTCGAATTGCTCATCGCCATGTTCGAGTTGCTCATCGCCATGCTGCCGCCCGGCTGCCCGCCCTGCGGATTGATCTTATCAATCAGCGATTGTTCGATGCTGTTCGTACCATTCAGCGACAGGCGGGTGAGTACCGTCGTATCCCATCCAAGTACGATGGCAACGACCGCAACCAGCACGGCGATGCCCAGTGCGCGGCGCAGCCATTCGCCGGTGCCGAGCGCTTTCTTCATGAAGGCAAAGACCCGCCCACCGGCAAACAGCGCGACCGCCAACGAGGTTGCGGCGCCTGCCGCATAGGCGAACAGCAGCAAGCTGGTGCGTGTATTCGGCCCCGAGATAGCCGCGCCGGTAAGAATGAGCCCTAAAATGGGGCCGGCACACGGCGCCCACAATAGACCGGTGGCCACCCCGAGCAGCAGGGAATTCACGAGTCCGAACTTTGCGGGTTGTCCGGGCACCGGCTGTGTCATTCGATTGCCAAGCGCGACGAACGGACGTGCCAGCCAATCGGCCAAGCGGGCGGACAGGAGGGTGGCCGCAAATATCGTCAGCAGAACCAGGGCGAAGAGGCGTCCATATTGATTGACCCTGACGGCCCAGGAGCCGCCGACCGCCGCCAATGTGGCGATGCCCGCGAAGGTGACGGCCATCCCGAGCAGCATGGGCAGACCATTGGTCAGAAACCTCTGCTCGGAACGAGCGAATACAAACGGCAGCACCGGCAGAATGCACGGGCTCAAAATCGTCAGGACGCCGCCCAAAAATACTAAAATTCCAAGGGTCATGGTCTTATGATCTTACTCCTGTCACATAGGACCGGCGATCGAGCGGTTACATTGCAAACCAGCGGTTAAATCTCAATCCGACGCTTCTCAAGGGGAAAAACATGTCGACCAAAAAATCCGAGATCGAACGCCTCCAAACTGCCGTGACCGAATCGCTTCATGCGCACTGGGCGATTTTTCTGCTCGAGGGAATCGTTCTCATTATTCTCGGCTTGATGGCCGTCGCGCTGCCGATGCTCGCCACCCTGGCGGTCGCCATCCTCATCGGCTGGCTATTATTGGTCAGCGGCGTGCTGGGTCTGGTCACCAGCATCTGGATGCGGCGTGCGCCCGGATTCTTATGGTCGCTGTTGTCGGCCACCCTTGGTATCGCCGCGGGAGTGGTGCTGTTGTGGTGGCCCGTGCCGGGCGCGCTGTCGCTCACCGTGATCCTGACTGCATTCTTGACCGTCGAAGGGATCCTTTCGATCATGTATGCGCTGGAACACAAGCGCGATCTGTCAGGACGCTGGGGCATGATGCTGCTGAGCGGCGTCGTGGATCTGATCCTGGCAGCAATGATATTTCTCGGGCTTCCCGCGACCGCGGCCTGGGCGATTGGCCTGCTGGTAGGGATCAATCTGATCTTCGGCGGGTCTGCGCTTGCCGCCATGGCCTTGCACGCGCGCAACGTCGAACCGCGCCCCAAGACCGCATAGCCGCCAGCGGTCACGGAGTCGCCGCGCCACTCGGCGCGTGCTCAGGTTCCGCAAAAGGTTTGCAGCACTCGCTCGCCGGGCAACGGCGGATCGGCATAGGCGTCGGCCGCTTGGGTGAGGTATGGCCGCGACAGCACCATCGACAGCTCCTCGAAGGGTGCGAACTCATCGCGTTCGGCAGCCTGGATAATTCGCTCGATTTGATGGTTGCGCGGGATGTACCGGGGATTGACCTGTCGCATGGCCTCGGCAAGCAGCGCCGGCGGAACGGTCTCCCGTGCCAGCCGAGCTCGCCATCGCTGCGCCCATTCATCGAAGTCGCGCGCATTGGCGAAAAGTGCCCGGACCTCTTGATCGCCGGCCTGGTTCTCGGCGGCGGCGCACAATCCGCGGAAGGTCAGGGTGAAATCCGCCTGATTGCGATGCATAACCTCGAGCAAATCTTCGGCAAGCGCTGCATCGCCATCCTCGTGCAGCGCCATTCCCAGCTTGCGGCGCAATCCGGCGAGCCAGTGATCCCGGAAAGTGCCGTTGAAAGTCGCAACGACTTCCGTCGCCAGCTGCACCGCGCGCTTCGCGTCGGCATCGATGAGGGGCAGCAGCGTTTCCGCGAATCGCGACAGATTCCAGGCCGCGGCGTGCGGTTGATTGCAGTAAGCATAGCGGCCCTGCGCGTCGATGGAGCTGAACACTGCCTCAGGATCGAAAGCATCCATGAAGGCGCAGGGTCCGAAATCGATGCTCTCCCCCGAAACAGCCATGTTGTCTGTGTTCATTACGCCATGGATGAAGCCCACGTGCATCCAGCTCGCAATCAATGCGGCCTGACGCGATGCAACGTTCTTGAGCAGCATCAAGTAGCGGTTTTGGTCGTGCAAAACGTGCGGATAATGCCGTTCGATCACATAGTTGGCGAGTATCCGGACGGCATCGACGTCGCCGCGCGCCGCGAAATATTCAAAGGTGCCCACCCGTATGTGACTCGATGCGACCCGGGTCAAGATTGCGCCCGGCAGCAGCTGTTCGCGTTGCACGGACTCGCCGGTGCTGACTGCCGCAAGCGCTCGCGTGGCCGGAATGCCCAGCGCATGCATCGCCTCGCTGACCAGATATTCGCGCAACACCGGCCCCAAGGCGGCGCGTCCATCCCCACCGCGCGAATAGGGAGTGCGTCCGCAGCCCTTCAATTGGATGTCGCGTCGCCGGCCGGCGCGATCGCAAGATTCTGCCAGCAGGATGGCGCGGCCATCGCCGAGCTGCGGCACGAAGTGCCCGAACTGATGTCCCGCATAGGCCATGGCGATGGGCACCAGGCCTGCCGGCACGGCGTTGCCGGAAAACAATTCCACCACGGCAGCGGCATTGAGACCGGCCAGATCCGGATCCAATTCGCCCGCAAGCTCGCGATTGAATCTGATCACGCGCGGCCGAGCGACCGGTGTGGGGTCAAGCTTCGTAAAGAAACGCGGCGGCAGGTTCGCATAGCTGCTGGGATTCATGATTCGCCCAACGCCGCAACTTTCGCGCCGGTTCGGGAGGCACCGCGCGTCG
>DATMKO010000421.1:0-4573 GCA_035571175.1 Steroidobacteraceae bacterium
GATCGTCGGTGTGGGCGCCATTGCAGAGGTCCTGGCGCCGCGCTGCAAGGCCTTCGGCATGACGGTTTATGGTGTTTCCGGCGCGACGCGCAAACCCGCAGGGTTCGACGAGATCTTTGCGCGCGAGCAATTGCGGCAGGCCGCGGCGCTGGCGGATTTTCTGGTGTTGATTGTGCCCTACACCCCGCAAACCGAGAAGCTCATCGATGCCAAGGTAATCGCCGCGATGAAGCCCGGCGCCTATCTGATCAACGTGGCGCGCGGCGGCGTGCTGGATGAAAACGCGCTGCTCAGCGCGCTCCGCGAGCAGCGCCTGGCGGGCGCGGCGCTCGATGTGTTTCGTGAAACGCCGCTGCCGTCCGATCATCCCTTGTGGCGCGAGGAAAGACTCATCATCACCCCGCACATCGGCGGCATGAGCACCATCTACCTCGAGCAGGCTTATCCCATCGTTCGCGACAACCTGCGAAAATTTCTCGCCGGCGAGACTCGCGCGATGACCAATATCGTGCCTCGTTGATCGATCGGGTACATCCATGCAAACCAGGCCCTCCCGGGTTTTGAACTCAGTCTCCGCCGAAGAGCTGCACCGCCGCTGGGCGGCGGTGCGCGCCGTGATGCTTAAGCGCGGCATCGATGCCTTGGTGGTGCAGAATTCCAGCGACTGGGTCGGCGGCTACATTCGCTGGTTCAGCAATCAACCGGCGACCAACGGATATCCCAGCAGCGTGGTATTTCCACTCGAAGGCGGCATGTCATTGATCGAACAGGGCCCGTTTGGCGGATCGAAATCCTCCAGCACCGCGGAGCTCGCCGCAACCGGAATTGCACGTCGCTTGACGACCCCGAGCTACCCTTCAGTGGCTTATTCAGGCGGCTACGATGCCGATATCGCGGCCGCTGAATTGGCGCGCTTGGGCGCGAAACGAGTGGGTTTTGTCGCTCCGGCAGCGATGTATCACAGTTTTGGGCGGCGCTTGAGCGAACAACTGAACGATAGCGAGCTCATTGACGCCACGGATTTCGTGGATCGCATCAAGGCGGTAAAGAGCGCCGAAGAGCGCGCCATGATTCGCCAGGTCGCCGCCATGCAGGATGAAGTCATGCTGCGGGTGAAGGAACACATTCGCCCGGGACAGCGCGATTTCGAGATAGCCGCGTATGCGCAATACGTCGGCCAGCTGCTGGGCAGCGAACAGGGGATATTTCTGTGCTCCTCGGCCCCGTGCGGACAGGCGGCGAGCTTCAGGCCGCGATCCATGCAAGGTCGGACGCTCGAGCGCGGCGATGTCTATTCTTTGCTGGTGGAGAACAACGGCGCCGGCGGCTACTACACGGAACTATCGCGAATATTCGTGCTTGGGACGGCTCCATCTGAGCTCTTGGACGCGCACGCGGCGGTGCTCGATGCGCAGCGCTTCGCGCTATCGCTTCTCAAGCCAGGAGCGAAGCCTAAGGACATATTCGCGCAGCACAATGCCTACCTCAAGAGCCGCCAGCTACCCGAGGAGCGCCGTCTCAGTGTGCATGGCATGGGCTACGACATGGTCGAGCGGCCGTTGATTCGCAGTGATGAGGACATGACGATCGAGGAGCACATGGCCATCGTCTGTCATCCCGGGATACTGAATGACCGGATGTTCGTGCATAACACCGATGTGTATTTGATTGAGGCTGCGGGGCCATCCGAATGCCTGCACTCCACGCCCAAGCAGATCTTCGAAGTTCCTGTTTAGCAAGGGCGCCGATCAGTTCATTGCCGAGATCACGATGAATTCGATACCCGGCGGCGGCAGTGCCGCCTGCAGATGAATGACCTGACCTGCTTGTATGTTTTCGTCAACGAGCGCGAAATTCGCTGAATCGGTGATTCTGTATCGCTTCACTGCGCGCTTGCCGGCGCCGGGCACATTGACAGTCAAATCATAGCCGCTATTGTCATGGTAACTGTAGCTGCGGCGCGGCAGGAGCTGGATGTCCATGACGTTCGGGATGTGCATGACATCCCCGTTGGGCCGCGGCCCGAGATATTTCGGCGCAATTTGATAATTGCTGATCAAGATTTGCAGCACGCGCTTATCCCGGGAGCGCCCCGCCACCACCGCGAATCCCGCATCATCGCTGCCCGACGTGTGAACCAGTACGGGCGTGCTCTTCAACGAGCCGAATGCGGTGAGTGCGTAACCTACCGCATCGGGTTCCGAATTGGGATGGCGGAATGAGGTATCGCCGCGGTAGTAGGTTTGATTGTCGACCGGACCATCCAGCATATAGATCAGGGAACTCGCGGCAAAGGCTGCCCGCGCCGCCGTGGACATGTCGCGATCGAACAAATCCACGTTCCATTCGTCGAGAAATTCCTTGGTAGCCTTGAAGCCGTGCGCATCCAGAATGGGGCGCAGTTGTCTTGCGATGGTCACGAAATTGTACGGATCGTTTGAATCCAAGGTGTAGAGGTGCCAGGAGAAAAAATCGAGCGGCACGCGATTCGATCTCACATAGTCCAAAAACCCCTCCCGATAGGCTCCCTCATCCAACGGCTTGGATATCGTGGGTCCGCCGACCAGTGCGTGACTGTCGGCGGACTTGATGGCGCGCGCGCTCTTCTCGTACAGCGTGTAGTAGAGCTGCGGTGAGCCCGTCCAAAAAAACTTGAAATCCGGTTCGTTCCAGATTTCCCAGTAACGGATCGCGTAGCGAAAGCCCTTGTTCCAGCCCTTGTTGTAATGGAGCACGACGTGGCGCACGATTTGCGCGTACTTGGCGAGATCCGGAGGTGGATCGGCCGCGGCGCCGATGCTGCGCCCGATCCGGAACAACGGTTCCGCTCCCACCGATTTGATCGACGCGATCATGCGGTCGGTGGCTTCGAAATGATAGCTCGCTGGGTTTTCCGGATCCGCACTCATGTCCGGGAATATCGTGAGCTCATTGCGGCTGGCGGGAATGGACATGGGCATGTTGGCAGCGCCCCCAAACTTGGCATCAATGTCTCCCGGCCCGAACTCATCGTGGGTGCGTACGAGATCGATTCGCGCGGCGCGATAGTCCGCCGAGATGTCCACCCGGGTGGGCTCGGCATTGCGCGGACCACGCGCGGTAAACTCAGCCGCCGGCGCGCCGTGGATACCGCTGAAAGGCCGCAGCGCGCCCACAGTGACAGTCGCGTCCACGGTGATTTTGCGCAAGCCCTCGTCATCAGCGCGGGCGGGCAGCGCGCCCACGCCAATGCTTAATCTCAAGCCCGCCACGAGGAAGATATATCGCAGCTTCACAATGAAGCAATCCGCTCAAGGTTCATGGCTTCGTCAACCCATGCGAATCCATCCACCAATACAACTCGTCAATCCAGTGATCGCTGGTGCCGTTTCTTGGCATCATTGCAAATCCATGGGCTCCGGCACGATAGATGTGGAGTTCCGGATTGGCTTTGGCGTCGCGAAGCGCCTCGTAGAATTTAAGCACGGGCGTTGCTGCCAGCGGGTCATCCTGTGCCACGGCAAGAAATGCCGGAGGTGTGTTTTCCGGTATCTTCGGCGCGGCGCCAAAAGGGGCGCCATAGATGAGGCCTACATAGTTTGGTCGCTCGGCAAGATTTTCTGCCAGCATCGCCCCCGAGGTGACAACCCCACCGGCCGAGAATCCCACCATCATGATGCGGTCCGGCGCGATGGCCCATTTGCCGGCATTCGTCCGCACGTCCTTGATTGCCTGAAGGCCGTCGGCGACCGCATCTCGCTCTACATAGTCCGGCAGAGGAGCCAGCTTTGGGAAACCAGCAGCGCCCGGGGCGGCGGCCGGCTGCTTGCTCGGCATGAACTCTTCGTCGGACGCGGGTGTCTGCGTCAGGCGGTACTTCAAGACGAACGCGGCGATTCCGTGTTGCGCAAACCATTCGGCGACCGAATACCCTTCCGCCTCGATGGCGAGCACGCGAAATCCACCGCCTGGCGCGACAATGACTGCTGTTTTCGACGGATTCGACTTCGGTAGAAACAATGTCATGGTCGGAACGGTCACATTGCGCACGATGTGCATATGATCGTAGGGAACCACCATGGTGCTTTCGTGTTGCGAGGCGGGCCGTTCAGTGCCCGGCATCTTGCCAGACCACACCGGTATGACCGGGCGCGATGCTGCAGGTTGTTCGGGTACCGGCGGCACTTGCGCAAAGCTCAACGAGCCGACCGCCAAACAAATGATTGCGAAATTGGCGCGAGTTATCGATGTGGACATTTTATGCTCCCAAGCACGACGCGCGCAGGAACTCGAGCACCGGCGCACTCAATGATTCATCCCCGGTATTTACGGCGTAGGTTTGCGTAATGTGATTGTGGCCACGAATGACGCGCAACTGTGGTTTGAGGCCGTGATTGGTCACCAGGCGCGCGAACAATTCGCACGCCTGCACCTGCATTTGCAGCAAATCGAGCTCCGCATAGGTGATCAACAATGGAGCGGAGGGTGGAGCGTCAATCAGAGCGATCGTCGACATGCTTTGATAGGCGTCAAAATTGGAGCCGAAGTATGCCTCATTGCGCGGATCCGGCGACGCCACGCCGAATTGCTCGCG
>DATMKO010000422.1:0-3356 GCA_035571175.1 Steroidobacteraceae bacterium
CATGGAAACCCATGATTGAATACCCTCGCATTTATGCTCTCCCTTTGCTGTATACGGACGGGATTGTTTTATTCGACCACGCAGGACCGGCTGAAGCATAGCGTCATATTGTGCCGGATGTCTAAATGGCCATGAAATGCCCGCAGTGCGCCGGCCTCGCGGAGCTGCCGTTCAGTATTTCCTGCTATTCGATTCAGATCACAATTGCTGCAAACGGAACTCCGAGTCATCCCCCGCCGAGCAGCTGCTCCAATTCCAGCGCACATTGGCGCGCATCGCGGAACCATACCGTGTGCAGCCCGACCTTCTCCGCAGCCTCGATATTCGGCGCATGATCGTCGACGAACACGGTGTCAGGCGCGGCCAGCGCATAGCGACGCAGCAAATATTCGACGATCTCGCGCTCGGGCTTCGCCATTTTGATCTCGCCGGAGATCACGATGCCCTTGAAGATATTCCAGAATGCGTGCTGCTCGCGCAAATAGGCAAACGTGCTCGCCGGCATGTTCGACAAGCAGTAAAGAGGAACATCCCGCCGTGCCAGGCTCTTCAGCAGCGCCAGGGTATCGGCCTTGGGCCGCAGAGAACCGCGGACCGCGTCGAACAGCCCGCTCAATTCTGCGACCGGACGGCCCGTTCGCTGCTGCAGCCTTGCCAACGCTTCGGATTCGGTGAGCGTGCCCCGGTCCATCTGCAGCCAATCCGGATGCTTGAATAGAGCGGTCTTCATGGTCGCTCTTTCTTGAGGATCGGTGTAATAGCCTTCAAGAATTGCGTCGGGGTTCCACTCGAGCACGACGCCGCCGAGATCGAAGATGACATTACGCATCTAAGGCGAGCTCCGCCGCAGCTCCTTGCGCACGACCAGCTTCAGGCCCGACCAGATGTCGGTAACCGCGCATACCTTGATATCGACGAAACCCAGCGGCAGTGCAACCTGTCGAATGGTGTTCTCCGTGATGTCCGTGGGCACTTTCGACGACTGCTTCGGCCAGGACACCCAGATTGTGGCATCGGGGGACAATTTCTTGCGCAAGCCGGTGAGCGTGCGCGCGAGGTGTGCGCGCTCAGTGGCGAATACGTGGACCATGTGCGTGGAGGCATCCGGCGCGGATGCGAATTGCACGCCTGCAGGCGAGGGTGCCAACAGCCGACGGTAGCCCGCCGGCGCGTTGATGACGTGGATATTGAAACCCTCCTTGACGCCGAGCTTTCTTACCAGGGGCGCACCCGAGTAACCCGCCATAGTGCTGCTCCCTTGCGGACAAGAAATTATTGCACAGGCCTGCTTTCATGTGATCATCGGGGTCGCATGAGAGCGTCAAGGTTGATATTGCGCATATTTCAAGGCTGCGTGGCGGCGGCGTGTTTGACGCTTGTGGCCGGCGGCGCGCCGGCTGCGCAGTCCCTGGTGCGCGACCTGCCGCCGGGATTGCAGATACCCGAGGCGGCACAGCCCGGGCCGAGCTTCGATGTGGACACGGCGACGCAGGCGTACCTGGATCTACTCTCGCCGCAGCAGCGCAAATTATCGGATCAGTACTTCGAGGGCGGCTACTGGGTGCAACTCTGGGAGCTGCTCTGGAGCGTGGGGTCCTGTGTGCTGCTGCTGATCAGCGGCGCGTCCCGGCGCATGAGCCAGTTCTCGCAGCGGTTCAGCCAAGCCAGGTGGATCAGCACGCCGATTTACGTCGCGCTGTTCGTGCTGGCGCTTTATCTGCTCGGTCTGCCGCTGTCGATATACACGGATTTCATTCGCGAGCATCAGTACGGATTGAGCGAGCAATCCTTTGGCGGCTGGATGCGCGACCAGCTGATGATGCTGGGACCCAATATCCTGCTGGCCGCGGTGGCGTTGACCTGCATCTATGCCGCCGTGCGACGCGCCGGGGCACGCTGGTGGGTCTGGGCTACGGGGATAAGCTATGTGTTCTTGATGTTCGTGCAGCTGATTGCGCCGGTATACCTGCTGCCGCTGCTCAATGACTACAAGCCATTGCCCGACGGTGCCGTGAAGCAAGCCGTGCTGTCGCTGGCGCGGGCCAACCAGGTGCCGACCAAGCAAGTGGAATGGTTCGATGCTTCGAAACAAACCACGCGCATCAGCGCCAATGTGGCCGGCCTGCTCAACACCACGCGCATCGCACTCAATGACAATCTGCTGAACAAAACCTCCCTGCCGGAAATCAAAGCGGTGCTCGGCCACGAGATGGGCCATTACGTGCTCAATCATGCGTGGAAGGGATCCATTTTGCTCGCGCTGGTCATTGGCGCGGCATTGTGGCTGCTCAGCATCAGCATCGACCGTGCGCTGGCGCGTTGGGGAAGCCGGCTCCACTTGAGCGATCGCGCCGATCCGGCGGCGCTGCCGCTGGCCCTCGCATTGTTGTCGGTGATTTTCTATTTGCTGGGTCCGATTCAAAATCTGGTGGTGCGCAGCTATGAGGCCGAGGCCGACGCCTTTGGAATCAACGCCTCGCGGGAGCCGTATGGCTGGGCAATGGCCGCCATGCGGCTTTCCACGTATCGCAAAATCAGGCCTGGTAAAATCGAAGAATTCCTGTTCTACGATCATCCGAGCGGTTATGAGCGCGTCCGTGCCGGAATGACATGGTTGAAGGAAAATCAAGCGGCCGCCGCCGCGCAGACCGCAGCTGAACCGGGGCTGCTCGATCTGTCGAAGCCATAGCAAGTACAAGAAGCCACAGTACGCAGAGGGAATTTTCATGTCGCATACATCATTGGCGTTGTTGATTTTCATCGCAGCCGGCGGCACCGCGCAGGCGGCGGAGCATTTCGACGGAACCACGTGGTGGGACACAGTGAAGGTGATTGCCGACGATAAGTACGAAGGCCGGGACACCGGCAGCAAAGGCGAGCGCGAAGCGCAAGAGTACATCGTTGGAAGACTCAAGAGGCTGGGCGTCGAGCCGGCGGGCTCGAACGGCTACTACCAGACGGTGAAGTTGAGCGTGCGGCAGATCGTCGAGTCCGGCTCTGAGATCAAGCTGATTCGCGACGGTCAGGCGCAACGCCTGACGCTGGGCGAGCAGGGATTTTTCACCGCGCGCTATGGGCTCAAGCCCCAGGTCGATGCGCCGCTGGTGTTCGTCGGCTATGGACTGAACATCCCGGAAACGGGATACAACGACCTCAAGGACCTCGACCTGAAGAACAAGGTTGCGGTGGTGTTCACCGGTTCGCCCGCCGATGTACCGTCGGCGTTGAGCGCCCACTATCAGTCGCGCGCCGAGCGCTGGAGGGTGCTCAAGGAGGCCGGAGCCATCGGCGTCATTCAAATCCCGAATCCCGCGTCCATGGATCTGCCGTGGTCGCGCATGGCGCTGAACCGCAAC
>DATMKO010000423.1:0-2706 GCA_035571175.1 Steroidobacteraceae bacterium
TTGCGACTCCGGCCCCCAAAAATACGGCCAGTGTCAAACCAATGACCTGAGTGATACGTTTCATAATCGTTCATCCTCTGTGACTCGGGAACTCAACCGGCCCATGTGGCGGCCGATTCGAGCGACGCCAGCATGAGCCCAGGCGCGTCGAGCGCGTGTAGGACCTGACCCCGAGGTCTTGTAGGCGCATAAGGCTTAATCATAATGTCCCTGGCTTGGCGCGCCCAGCCTCTAACTGCGCGCCCGACGCCCCGGCGTCACGGCAATGTCACTTCCATTTCATCGATGAAGCACCAACTCCAACCGCACGCTGCGCAGATGCTTGCAGGAGTTATGCGTTCTGAAAATTTAGGACCTTGAATTTAAGGATGGCGCTCGGTATGGTTCGGTGCGGGCCCAACCGCGCAAAAAAATAAGGCTTCGAATATGCGCCGCGCCGTAAATCAGGCAGTCTCTTGATGGATAGGCGCGACTTTTTAGCGACCGCTGCCGTCGCCGCCGGCGCGCCGCTCGCCAAGGCAGGCGCCGCAGATCGGGATGACAGGTTGGCACCCGCAGCACTGGCAGCACCCGCCGAGCCGTCCGCCGACTTATCGCTTGGCGATATCGCCGCAGCGTTTACCGACGGGCGGTTGACGTCACGGCAACTCACCGAAATGTACTTGGCGCGCATCGATCGGCTGGATCGGCGCGGACCGATGTTAGGCGCAGTGATCGAGCTCAATGCACGCGCGCTCGAGATGGCCGCCGAGCTCGATGCGGAACGCAAGTCGCGCGGGCCCCGCGGGCCGCTGCACGGGGTGCCGATTCTGATCAAGGACAATGTGGAAACCTCGGACCGCATGATGAGCACGGTGGGCTCATTGGCCATGCTCGGCTGGTATGCCCCGAAGGACGCCCCTGTGATCGCGCGGCTGCGTGCTGCCGGCGCCGTGATTCTAGGCAAGACCAATTTGAGCGAGTGGGCCAATTTTCGCTCCACACATTCCTTGAGCGGTTGGAGTGGCCGCGGCGGCCAGACCCGCAATCCCTACGCCACCGATCGTTCGCCGTCCGGTTCGAGCTCCGGATCCGCAGTCGCGGTGTCCGCGAATCTGTGCGCGCTCGCCGTCGGTACCGAAACCAACGGCTCGATCGTCAGCCCGGCCTCCGTCAACGGCATCGTCGGCCTGAAACCCACCGTGGGCCTGGTCAGCCGCCGCGGCATCGCGCCGATCTCGCATAGCCAGGACACGGCCGGGCCATTGGCCCGCAGCGTCCGCGACGCTGCAGTTTTACTCGGCGCCATGGCGGGCCTCGATGCGGCCGATGCCGCCAGTGCCGCGGTCGGCGACCGTTTCGAGAGCGACTATGCGCGCTACATCGATCATGAGGGACTGCGTGGCGCGCGGCTGGGGGTCGCGCGCAAATTCTTTGCCGATAACACGCCGCTCAACGGATTCTTGGATGGCTGCATCGAAACGCTGCGCAATGCCGGCGCCGTTATCGTCGACCCCGCCGATCTGCCGACGCATGGCACAACCGCCGCGGCCGAAACCGAGGTGCTGCTGTACGAATTCAAAGCGGACTTGAACGCGTACTTGCGGCGGCTGCCGCTTACCTTCCCGGTACGCTCGCTCGCCGCACTCATACAATTCAATGAGGCCAATAAGGAGCGCGAGATGCCGTTTTTCGATCAAGAATTGCTGCGCCGAGCGCAACTCAAGGGCCCCCTTACCGATAAGGCCTACACGGAAGCCCGCGCGTTCTGCCTCAAGGCGACGCGCGGCAACGGCATCGACGCCGTTCTCGCGGAACATAAACTGGATGCCATCGTCGCGCTGACGGCCGGTCCGGCCTGGCTGATCGATCCTATCAACGGCGATGCGGACTCCGGCGGCTGCTCTTCGCCGGCGGCGATTGCCGGCTATCCGCACATTTCCGTGCCGGCCGGACTTTGGCGGGACCTGCCCATCGGACTGTCGTTCTTCGGCGCCGCGTTCAGCGAGCCGACGCTCATCAAGCTCGCGTCGGGATTCGAAAGCGTCGCGAATGCGCGCGTGCCGCCGCGATTTCTCAAAGCCCCTTGTTCGGAGTGACCAGGTATTTCTGGCCGGTCGAACGCTTCGAATAGGCGGCGATGGTATCCAGCTGCAGCGCTTCGACCAGCGATATTTCCCGCGAATAGTGGCTGGCAAAGGTGGTTTTGAGTTCCGCCGCCACGCGCTGCTTGAGCGCTTGAAAGGCCGCGGGTCCGATTTTCTCGATGAACGGCGTCAACAGCCAACCGCCGATTCCCCAGGCCATTCCGTAGTTGCGATTGAGGACGGTTGGACTCATATCGAGCGAACCGTACAAGTAAACCTGTTTGTATGTCGTCGATCCGTAACGGCTATAAGCTTTGGCGTTTCTATTCGCCGCCGCCTCCATGCACGTCAGTATTTGGCCCGCGAGCGGCCCGCCGCCGATCGCATCGAATCCGAGCGTGGCGCCGGTGGTGGCCACGGCTTCCGTCAGATCCTGCATGAAGGTTGGCGAGTCCGTGCGGCAAACGTGCACCGCCCCGGCTGCCCGCAAGAGTTCTTCCTGTTCCTGTTTGCGGACGATATTCACCAGGCCGATATGATCCTTGAGGCAAAGCCGATTGAGCATTTGTCCGAGATTCGAGGCCGCGGCGGTGTGCACCAGGGCCTTGTGACCCTCGCGCTGCATCGTGCCGATCATGCC
>DATMKO010000424.1:0-4609 GCA_035571175.1 Steroidobacteraceae bacterium
AGAAGCAGCGGTGTTTTTATGCCGCGCGCGATCGGAACAGCCATAGTCGTCGGGCGCGGTGCTCCTTCCCAGCACGCATGCGCGCGATGTTGCTGCGATGAGTGTAGATCACGAATGCGGAAACTGCGGCGCAAAACGTGAGCAGCGGGACGTTGTTCGGCTCGAGTATGTACACGGCAACCAGCAGGGCGACAGTCGACAGCATGGTCGCGAGGCCTACAAAGCCCGAGAGCAACAAAACCACGCACCAACTCAGCAGCAGCGGCACCGTCAAGCGCAGTTCCAACCCCGCCACCACACCCACCACCGTAGCCGCCCCCTTGCCGCCGCGAAAATCGAACCATACCGGATAGACATGTCCCACGATCACCGCGAACCCGCAGGCCATCGTGAGCCATGGGCGCGACAAGTCAGCGTCCACGCCGATACCCGGCAGCACCGCCGCCGGCAGCCACCACACCGCCACCACCCCCTTGACAATATCGATGAGCAGCACGAGAAACCCGAACAGTTTGCCCTGCGTGCGTAGGGCGTTGGTGGCGCCCGCGTTGCCGCTGCCCATGCTGCGAATGTCGACGCCGCGAAACATCCCCAAAATCAAACTGCCCAGCGCGGTGCCGAGCAGATAAGCCATCACAAGTTTGACGCCAAGTTCCAACATGGTCGGATTATGACACCGGAGACTTAAGGGCCCCTAGCGCGGCGCGTGATCCTGGTGCTCGCGCCCGCTTCGGCAAATGAATTTCAGCCAACATGCAGCGCACACCGCCGCCCCCGAAGTGTTCGATATTTGGAATCGAAACCGCTACCAGATCGGCGTGCGACTCCAACAGGCGCCGTTGCGTCGGCGTAAGACTCTGCAAGGCGGTCGTCGACAGGGCAATGAGATTTCCTTTCTCTGGCGCCAATTCCAGGACATTGCCCGCGAAATCTCCCATTTGGCGCAGTGATATATCGACGATGTCGTGACCCGTGGCGCGCAGCTTGGCGAAGACCGCCGCGCGATGCTCCGCATTCACAATGGAGTCGCCGCACACCACTGCGAAGCCCGCGCCGATCGCCATCACCACGTTGGTGTGATACACGGCGCGCTGCGCACCGTCCAGCGCCTCGAAGGTCATCAGCTCATAGTCAAGCTGCTGAGCGAATTCGCCGAGCACATCAAGATCGGTGCGCGGCGAAGGGCACGCATAGGCCACTCGGTGCGCCCGATCGAGCACCAGGCTGCCGGTGCCCTCGAGATACTTTTGCTCGGCTTCCCGATGGGAGAGATCGACCAGGCGCGAAACGCGAAACGAGCCTTCGCGCACAACCTGTTCGATGATCTCCTCGCGCCGCTCGCAACGCCGGTTGGGCGCGAGCAACGGATACAGCGCAACCGTACCGTCGTGATGAAAGCTCACCCAATTGTTGGGGAAGATGGCGTCCGGTTTAGGGGGTTGTGGCGAGTCAGCCGCAATCAGCACTTCCACGCCGGCGCGTTGCAGGGCGCCGGCCAATGCATCGAACTCGCTTAAAACAGCGGATTGCTGCAGGGTCCGAGCGGATTCGCCGGAGGCGCTTTGAAAGGCGTTGCTGGCAGCGGTTTGCGGATTCCATCCAAAACTTGCCGGCCGCACCATGAGCACCCTGGCGGCGTTCTGCGGTTCTGGGTCGTTGGTGTCGGCTGCCGGCATGGCTCAAGCATATCAGGGGCTTGAGCGGACCTTGGGCCCTAGGGCCGCGATGACCGTTGACAGAGTACGCCAGTTTCATCAAGGTTAGCCGAGGACACGGTCGAGCTAAGTAGGAACATCCGCCTACAAGGTATGGGCGGGACTTAGTGAGATAATTGAAGGTGCTAAGGCCTGTCCGGCCAATCAGTTCCACACCTTAAAGGTGGTACGGGGTAATCGCCTTGCCGGTTTCAATTGCCAAGTCAATCGGAGTACTTGCCGTTATCATGACGGCGGGTGCCGCGCATGGCGCCAAAGCCCCGCCGCCCGCGAAGCCCCTCGGCAGCTATCCCTTCACCTTTGAGACCCTGCTGGAAGACGCCAAACGGCGCGCAGGGGCCCCCTACGCCCCGCAGCGCAGCAGCCTGCCTGCCGCCCTCGATAAATTGAGCCCCGAACAGTACCGCAGCATCCATTTCAACCCGGACGCCGGCATTTGGCGCGCGGAAAAACTGCCGTTTCGCGTCGAGCTGCTGCGAGCCGGCAACAAACCTCAAACTACCGTGACGGTATCCACGGTGGAGGACGGCATGGCCACCGATGTGGTCGCCACTCCCGCCATGTTCCAGATGTCGCCCACCCTGCCCGCCCAGTTGGGCAAGGTATCGCTGCCTCTGTCGGGTTTCAGGATTCGCAGCCGCATCAATTCGAATAAAATCTGGGACGAGTTTTTGGTATTCCAGGGCGCAAGCTATTTTCGCGCGGTGGCCAAAAATCTCCTGTACGGGCTGTCGGGGCGAGGCCTTGCCATCAATACCGGCGAGCCGTCCGGGGAGGAGTTTCCGGCGTTCACCCACTTTTGGATCGAGCGGCCGGATGCGCGCGCCACCGCGATCGTCATTTACGCCCTGCTGGAAAGCGAATCGACCACCGGTGCGTACAAGTTTACCGTGCAACCCGGCGTGGAGACTTTCATGGACGTGGACCTCACCCTGTTTCCGCGCGCCGAAATGCGCGTCGTCGGCATTGCGCCGCTGACTTCGATGTTTCTGTTTGATGAAACCAACCGCGGCCACCTGGATGACTATCGCCCCGAGGTACACGATTCGGACGGGCTGCAGATCACCACGACGAGCGGCGAACAGATTTTTCGCCAGCTCGCGAATCCTCTCAAGCTGCAGGTATCCACTTTCACCACCACCGCGCCGCAGGGCTACGGGCTGGTGCAGCGATCCCGCGACCAAAGCGATTTCCAGGATTTCGATGCCCGCTACGAGCGCCGGCCCAGCGCCTGGGTTGAACCCAAAGGCGAGTGGGGCGCCGGGGCGGTCGAGTTGGTGGAGATTCCGTCCGGGCGCGAGAGCAACGATAATATCGTGGCGTTTTATCGTACCGCGCAAACATTGTTGCCCGGTCACCCGGCGCAATTCGCCTATCGGATCACGTGGACTGACGAACCCGCGCTGCCCAAGGGTCTCGGCAAAGTGGTCGCAACCCGATCAGGCGCCAGCCTCGACCGCAAGCGGCGCGTGTTTGTATTGGATATCGTCGGTGCCGGCGAGAAAGTGGACGGACTGCGCCTCGATCTTGCGGTATCCGCCGGCAAGATTTCAAACGCAACTCTGATGGCGAACGGCGAGTTGCACGGGCTGCGCGCCAGCTTCGAAATCGACCCGAACGATGCCGATGTGAGCGAACTGCGCCTGCGGATCATGCGCGGCGATCGTCCGGTTTCCGAAACATGGCTGTATCGATGGACCTCAAGCTAACTCCGGCTGCAGCGTTCGAACGCGCCGACGCGCCGGGGGCGATGCCGCCGGAGGCGCCGCTGGGCATGCCGGCGCAGGATCTTTCCTACAATCCCGGACGACTCGGGGCCGGCGGCATGTCGAGCGCCGTGCTATACGCGCGCTTCATCCTGATTGCCGTGACCATCGGCGTCACGACCTATGGCGTCTATCAAATGCTGCAAGTGGTGCGCTTCGCCAGCATGACCCTGTTGCAGGGCACGATGATTTTTTTCTTCGCCGTATCCCTGGGCTGGATTGCGTTTGCGGCCGGCTCGGTCGTCGCGGGCGCCTCGAAACGCCGCGATCCTGATCCTTCGGATGACGACACATCCGCGCTGTCGCTCACCGCGCTTGTAATGCCCATATACAATGAGGATCCGACGCGCACCGCCGCTTCGCTGCAGGCCATGGGCGAAGCTCTGCATGACATCGATGCGCAGCGCGGCTTCGAGATCGTGATGCTCTCCGACTCAACCAGCGCCGACGCGTGGATTCGCGAAACATTGTGCGTCGATCGATTGCGCGCGGCGCTTGGCGCCGTCATGCCTGTGTGGTATCGGCGCCGCTGGCAGAACACCGCCCGCAAGTCCGGCAACCTTGAAGATTTCGTGACGCGCTGGGGCGGCCGCTACGATCACATGATAGTGCTCGACGCCGACAGCCTGATCGAGGCGCCGGCTTTGAAGCGGCTGGTGCAGGCGATGCAGGCCGATCCGAAGCTGGGTATTTTGCAGACCGCGCCGCAACTCATCGGCGCGACGACTCTCTTCGGCCGCCTGCAGCAGTTCGCGGCCTGCGTTTACGGTCCGGTCATCACGCGCGGGCTTGCCGCCTGGTCCGGCGATAGCGGCAACTATTGGGGACACAACGCCATCATCCGCGTCGCGGCGTTCGCACAGCACTGCGGACTGCCCAGACTCGAGGGCCGCAAACCCTTCGGTGGTTTCGTGCTGTCGCATGATTTCGTGGAGGCCGCCCTCATGCGCCGCGGCGGCTGGAAAGTGCGCATGGCCACCGATTGCGGCGGCTCCTGGGAAGAATCCCCGCCCTCGCTGATCGATATCGCGATTCGCGACCGCCGCTGGGCCCAAGGCAATTTGCAGCATATGAAGATCATCGGCAGCGCCGGCTTGCGGTTCATCAGCCGGCTGAATTTGGGCGTGG
>DATMKO010000425.1:0-2124 GCA_035571175.1 Steroidobacteraceae bacterium
CTCTTCCTGGGGCGCAGCGGATGCCGGCATCTACGTGGGCCAGTCGATAGGCGTCATCGTGCGTCGTTGCCATGCGGAACAGAATGTCGCCGGGATCGAGATCGAAAACACCATCAGCGCCGACGTCTACGACAATGTCGCCACCGGCAATACCGGCGGCATCCTGGTGTTCAACATGCCGAATCTGAAACAGCGCGGACACTCCACGCGGGTGTTCAAGAACAAGGTGCTGAAGAACAATCTGGGCAATTTCGCGGCCAAGGGCGGGGCCGTGGCGAGCGTGCCCGCCGGGTCGGGGGTGGTCGTCAATTCCAACAGCCAGGTTGAGATTTTCGACAACGACATCGCCGACAATCAGACCGCGAATCTGATCATTTCGGCATACTACTCCACCAACTACTACAACAAGCCGGGCGTCGATCCGAATTACGATCCCTATCCGCGCTCGATCTATGTCTACGACAATCGTTTCGCCGGCGGCGGCGATGCGCCCGATGGCCTCGAGCTCAAGACCCTGAAGGTGGCGATGTTCGGTTTGAACGGCCATTTTCCGGACGTTCTCTGGGATGGCTACCGGGATGAAAAGAATCTCGTCAACGGCGCGCCACCCGCGGCGGAGCGCATCTGCGTCCGCAATGGCACCGCCACCGTGCTCAATGCCGACGGGCCGAACAAGAATAAGAATCCCAACACCGACATGAAGGCCTTCCAGTGCGAGCTTGCAAAACTGCCGCCGGTGGAACTGCCGGGTAGAAGTTAGGGAGCGGCGATGGGTGGTGAGATGGCGCGCTCGGCATGGTTCGCGGGAGTGCTGGCCCTGTCCGCGCTTGCAGCCTGCACGCGCGCTCCGCCGCCGGTGCATTTTCTTGCCGATGGCCGTCCCGAACATTTGAGCGACTGGCACGTGATATTCCGCGACGGCGAGCTTCTTAAGCTCAATGAGCGCGTCGTGCCCTACGATCTTAATACTCCGCTGTTCAGCGACTACGCGCACAAGCTGCGCACCGTGTGGATGCCTGCGGCCAGCGCCGCACAGTACTCGGCGACCGACTCCTTCGACTTTCCGGTCGGTACCATTTTCAGCAAGACCTTCTACTATCCGCGCGCCGCAGGCGCCGCGGCTGCGGTATCGCGAACTTCCGATCAGTCCCGGGATTTCTCAGGCCTTGGGCTCAACCTGGCAAACGTGCGGCTCATCGAGACGCGTCTCTTGGTGCGGCGCGAGCATGGCTGGGAAGCGCTTCCCTATGTGTGGAATGCCGAGCAAACCGACGCCGAGCTGGCGCGCACCGGGGATGAGGTGGCGCTGGATCTCGTCAGCACGGACGGCGAACGCGAGGCATTCACCTATGTCGTGCCCAATCAAAATCAATGCGCAGGTTGCCACGTCACCGACCTTAAGACCAAAAGCATCGCGCCGCTCGGCCCGAAGGCGAGGAATTTGAACCGCGACTACGCGTACGCCGATGGCGTGCAAAATCAGCTCACCCACCTTGAGAAAGTGGGTTACCTCACCGGCCTGCCGAATCTACCCGAGGTGCCGCGCACCGCCAACTGGCTGGATACTTCGCAGCCGCTCGAGGCCCGGTCGCGCGCTTACCTCGAGGTCAACTGCGGCCACTGCCACAACCCGAAAGGAGCGGCGGATACCACGGCGCTGAATTTCGACATTTCAAGCCCCATGGATCGCCACCTGGGACTGTGCAAGCCGCCGGTCGCGGCCGGCCGCGGCACGGGTGATCACCTGTTCGACATTGTGCCGGGCCACCCCGACGATTCGATCCTGCCGTTTCGCATGGCCACAAAGGAAACCGGCGTGATGATGCCCGAGCAGGGGCGCGACATCGTGCATCGCGAGGCGGTGGAGCTGATTCGCGCCTGGATTGCCGCCATGCCGGGGAGCTGCGTCTAGGAAATATCGGGCATCGCCTGTCTAGCTGCTTTATCCATCAACATCACGCCGCTCAAACTCAATATTTTTCGAGTCATCTCCCTCGGCAACGCGCGCATGATGAGACCGAACGGAAAATCGAACGGATAGGGTCGGTTGTTACGCTCGGACTCCTCCAGGTTGGTAATGATT
Organism: Steroidobacteraceae bacterium; assembly: GCA_035571175.1. GTDB lineage: Bacteria > Pseudomonadota > Gammaproteobacteria > Steroidobacterales > Steroidobacteraceae > Bog-1198. Next base: position 2,084 of record DATMKO010000425.1, read on the forward strand.
TTTTTCGGGCGCCAACCAAACTGTTTGAAAAACTCGAACCA
>DATMKO010000426.1:0-5100 GCA_035571175.1 Steroidobacteraceae bacterium
AAGACCGGCGGGGCGCGCTCTGGGTGGGTACGTTTGGCGGCGGCTTGGCGAGCATCGATCAAGCCAGCGGCAAGATTACACGCTACGCCTACGGAAGCGCCGGTTCCTCCTCGCTCAGCAGTGCGCGCGCCAGCGCCATTATCGAAGACGCGATCGGCAACCTATGGATCGGCACGGATGGCGGCGGGCTGAATCTGCTCGATCGGCAATCCGGGCGTTTCTACACATATAGGCGCGACGACCGCGATCCGGCCAGCCTCAGCGACGACACCGTTTACGCGTTGCACCTGGATCATCACGGCCAGCTGTGGGTCGGAACCGCCGGCGGCGGCCTCGACCGCGTGATCGGCAGCTCTGCCCAGCCGAATGCAGTGCGCTTTGAAAACCAATCCGGGCTCGGCGGCATCTCGAGCCAAGTCGTGTATGGGATCGAGTCGGACGGCGACGATCGGCTGTGGCTGAGCACCAACAATGGCCTGGCACGTCTCGATCAGCGAACACGCGCGATCAAGCTGTTTCACCAAGTGCACGGTCTGCAGAATGAAGAATTCAACTTCAATGCTCACTATCAAAGTGCCGACGGCACGTTGTATTTCGGCGGCAACAATGGTTTCAACGCGTTTTCGCCCGATCTGGTCACGCCGACCGCGCCGCCGCCCAGCGTGGTGTTGACCACGGCATCGAAGCTCAATCGAAGTATCGCGCCGCAGGAGCTCCCTACACCAGGCCGCCCGCTTGTCCTGGCCTACGACGACAAGCTGGTAACTTTGGACTTTGCGGCCCTCGACTTTACTTCGCCTGCGAACAATCATTACTCATATCAGCTCGAAGGCTTCGACAGCGGCTGGATCGATGCAGGTTCGCTGCATCGGGCAACTTACACCAATCTGGATGCGGGCGACTACGTCTTCAAGGTGCGCGCCGCCAATGCCGACGGCATCTGGAGCGCGACCGGCTTGACCATCCCCGTCCACGTCGCGCCCGCTCCGTGGAAGACTGCGGTTGCGCGCGTCGGGTACGCGGTGTTCGGCCTGCTGCTGTTCGTTTATCTGTGGCGCCTACAGCGTCTGCGTCGTGAACGCGAACAGCGTTATAACCGCGAGCTGGAGCAGACAGTGCAGGCGCGCACCCACGAACTCGAGGAGCGCAATCAGCAGCTGCAGGTATTGAGTCGCGCCAAGAGTGATTTCGTGGCTCGTATGAGTCATGAGCTGCGCACGCCGATGAACGGCGTATTGGGAATGACCAGTCTGCTCCTCGACACACGCATCGATCCCGCACAACGACGCTTCGCCGAAGCCATTCACCGTTCCGCGGATTCCTTGCTTGCGATCGTCGATGACATCTTGGATTTCTCCAAGATCGAGGCGGGCCGCCTGCAGCTCGATCCGGTGAATTGCAACCTCATCGAACTGGTTGAACAGACGGTGGAGATGTTGGCCGCGCGCGCCGCGACCAAGGGCATCGAGCTGCTGTGCGATTCGCCGACCGCACCGCTGCCGCGGGTGCGCCTGGACGCCGTGCGCCTGCGCCAAGTGCTGGTGAATCTTGGCGGCAACGCCGTGAAGTTCACCGAGCGCGGCTCGGTCATTCTGCGGCTGATCGCGTTGAACGAGGAGAACGGCTCCCTCGCGGTTCGCCTCGAAGTAGCCGACACCGGCATTGGCATCGCACCGGAACATCAATCGCGAATATTCGAGGAATTTGCCCAGGAGGATGCATCAACGACACGTCGCTTCGGGGGCACCGGTCTCGGCCTGGCGATTTCGCGGCAGATAGTCGAACTCATGGGCGGACAACTTGGACTCGTCAGTGCTCCGGGCGAGGGATCGACGTTTTCCTTTGAACTGTCGCTGCCATTGGCCGATCCAACGGCGTCGGCCCCCGCGCCGCTGCGCAGCCTCGACGGCCTGCGCGTACTGGTGGTCCACGACAACGCGGCAGCTCGCGCGCTCATCGCCAAGGCGCTGCGTGATTGGGCGGCGCGTCCAACGGAAGCAGCATCGCTGGCGGCGGCAATCGCCGCGTCGGCCTCAGCGGCTCATGACGCCGTGGTGATCGATGACTGCCTGCTCAAACAGGCCGGCGGTTCGTGGACGGTTCTGCGCTCGCGGCAATCCGCAGATCTGCGCACCGTCCGCTTGTTGAGCTTTGTCAGCTTGGCTTCCGATGCAGCCCTGGCCCAGGGACCATTCGATGCGGAACTCACGAAACCCCTGCGCCTCGGCGACCTGCATCGAGCGTTGAGCGGCGGCGCCGAGGAGGATACCGAGACCTTTACCTCGACCAGTGTTTACCCGTCTGCGATCAGACTGGCGCCGCTGGCAGGGCGCGTGCTCGTCGTCGAAGATCAACCCCTGAACCGTGAAGTGGCGATCGGCATACTCGACTCGCTGGGCCTTCAGGTCGACACCGCGAACCATGGCCAACAGGCGCTCGACATCCTGCAGACGCAGCACTTTGATGCCATCTTGATGGATTGCGAGATGCCGGTCATGGACGGATTCTCGGCCACTGCCGCCCTGCGCCGCCGCGAGCCCGCGGGAATTCACATCCCTGTTATCGCCCTCACCGCCGATGCCACTGCTGCGGGGCGTGAGGCGTGTCTGGCCGCCGGCATGGACGATTATTTGGCGAAGCCATTCAGACGCGAGGCATTGCACGCGACGCTTGCGCGATGGCTGGGCGGCAAGACCGAGGCGCCATCGGCCGCGAACCGCCCGGACGACGCGATTTTGGACGGCGCCACGCTCGACGCCTTGCGCGCGCTGCCAAGCAGTGGCCCAAGGGACATGTTGAGCCACATCGGCGAGTTGTACCTTGCGGACTCGCGCGGCCTCATCGCATCGATTGAGGAGCACCTGGGCGCGGAAAATTCCACTGAAGTCGCGCGGGCGGCGCACGCCTGGCGCTCCTACAACGGCAACGTTGGCGCTCATGGTCTGGCTCGCCTCTGCCAGGAGTTGGAGGACAGCGCGCGCCGAGGCGACTTCCGCGCGGCGCGCGAGATCTACGCACAGATGCGAACCCTGCACACCCTGGTACGCAACCAACTGCAGTTCGAGATGCGGAGATCCGCGTGAGCGCGCCGGCTCCGCCCACTCGCGTCCTGGTTGCCGACGACGACGCGACTCTGCGGGAGATTGCCGGCGCGATGCTGCGGGACGCAGGCTTCGCCGTGCAAACCGTTGCCAGCGGCGATGCGGCGGTCGCGGCGTGCGCGCTGCGCATGCCGGACATTGCACTGCTCGACGTCGAGATGCCCGGCGGCAACGGTTATCAGGCGTGCACCAATATTCGCACGTTGCCGGGTGGTGCGGATCTGCCTATCGTCATGGTGACCGGATGCGACGATACCCCGTCGATCGATCAAGCCTACGAGGTCGGTGCGACGGATTTCGTGGTGAAGCCCGTCAATTGGGCACTTTTGGCGCACCGCATCCGCTACGTGTTGCGCGGCGCGCGCACCATAGTCGACCTGCGATTCAGCGAGCAAAAGAATACCGCGCTGCTGCGAGCGATTCCCGACGGTATCTTTCTCGTCAACGGCGATGGTCTGATCGAGCATTGCTTCAATCCTGCTGCCGGATTGCGCGTCATGCCGAACAGGGGCTTCGGGTCGATGCGCTTCCGCGATCTCATTCCACCGGCTGCGCGCGCGCGCGCTTTGGATTGCCTGGAAACCACGCTGCGCGGCGAAGCGGCGGCATTTGAGTTTTCGCTCGACGTCGAATCCGCAGCGAATCGCCATTTCGAATGCCGCTATCTTCCGAATTCCAGCGGTCAGGTTCTGGCCATCGTGCGCGACGTCACGGCGCGCAAGGAAGCCCAAGCCCGTATCCATCGCCTGGCCTACTTCGACGGCCTGACCGGATTGCCCAATCGCGAATGGATCCGCGAGTACCTGGCGCAGTCATTGACCGAGGCTAAGCAACTGAATCGCAGCCTGGCGCTGCTGTACGTCGATCTGGATCAGTTCAAGCGCATCAACGACACCTTGGGCCACGAGACAGGTGACGCGCTGTTGTGCCAGGTGGCGAAACGCTTACAGGCGGGGCTGGATCTGGACGGTGATGACGATGAACCGCTGGTGCCGCCAAATCTCGGCGCGCCCCTCCAGACCCTTGCCGCGCGCGCTCGAGGCCGGCTGGCCCGTGTGGGAGGCGATGAGTTCATCGTCGTGCTCACCGGACGCACTGATGTCGCGCAAGCACAATGGGCGGCACGCGAGATTCTGTCGATTCTTTCCGCACCGTTTCAGCAGGAAAGCTATGAACTGGTGGTGACGCCGAGCATCGGAATCGCAATGTATCCGGAACATGGCAGCGATGCACAAAGCCTGCTCAAGAACGCGGACGGCGCCATGTACGAGGCCAAGGCGAGCGGCCGCAACCAACTGCGCATTTACGACAGCACCATGAATGTGCGCGCCCTGAAACGGCTATCGCTGGAGATGGAGCTGCGCCGGGCCGTCGAGGATTCCAGTCTCGAGGTCTACTACCAGCCGAAGTACCAGGCCCGCAGTCTGAAATTGCTCGGCGGCGAAGCCTTGTTGCGCTGGTTCCATCCCGAACGGGGCCAGATTCCGACCGCCGACTTCATCGCGGTGGCAGAGGAGACGGGCTTGATCGGCGACATCGGCCGCTGGGCGCTGCAGCGTGTTTGCCGGGATCTCTGCCAATGGCGCAGCGAGGGTTTTGAGCTGCCGTGTATCGCGGTAAATGTGTCGGGGCGGGATTTCATGTATCCGGAAGCGCTGATGCGATTGGGCGATACGGTGGCGCAAGCGCAGCTATCGCCGTCGTTGTTCGAATTCGAGTTGACGGAAGGGGTGCTGATGCAGGACGCCGAAGCGGGCCGGCGATCGCTCCTGACATTGAAGGAATTCGGCTTTGCGCTGGCAATCGACGATTTCGGCACGGGCTACTGTTCATTGAATTACTTGAAGCGCTTTCCGCTGGACACCCTCAAGATCGACCGTTCATTCGTGGCCGATATCAACGACGACCCTGACGATGCGGCGATCGTCCGCGCCATCATCGCGCTCGGTCACAGCCTGGATCTCAAGATAGTGGCTGAGGGCGTCACAACCCAGGCGCA
>DATMKO010000427.1:0-9333 GCA_035571175.1 Steroidobacteraceae bacterium
AGAGTTGGAGGAATTCTCGCTCGACGGCATTTTGTACGAGGCGTTCAATACCTCGGGCGGCCTTGGCACGCTGTGCGAAACCTTGGCCGGCAAGGTGCGCAATCTCAACTACCGCACCATCCGCTACCCGGGCCATGCCGCCATCATGAAGGCGCTGTTGAATGATCTGCGCTTGCGCGACCGGCGCGAGCTGCTCAAGGACATTCTCGAGAATGCGGTGCCCATCACCCTGCAGGACGTCGTGATCGTTTTCGTCACCGTGAGCGGCATCAAGGATGGGCAGCTGATGCAGGAGACTTACGCCAACAAGATCTACGCGGCGCCGCTCGGCGGCCGGGTGCGCAGCGCCATTCAGATCACCACCGCCGGCGGAATCTGCGCCGTCCTCGACATGCTCAAGGACGGCGAACTGCCCCAGGCCGGTCTCATTCGCCAGGAGCAGATCGCGCTCAAGGCCTTCCTCGCGAACCGCTTCGGCCAATGCTACGCAACGGCGACGCCGGCAACCCCGGAATTCAAGCTGGCGCATTCCTGACGAATGCCGTGATGTCGGCAAGCGTTGGCGACCAGCCGCGCGCCAGTCTCGCAAGGGCTGCCACGGTGCCGGCATGCGCGCGCCTGGGGTATAGCTTCAGGGTCACGGCGGCGCCGCAGGCGCTCAAGGCCGCCGCGAAATTCTGCGAGTTCTTGGGAAGCACCGTCTCATCGTCCAGGCCGTGCACCAACAGCATGGGGGGCGCGCCGGCGCGCACGAAATTGATGGGCTGCGATCGCGGATAGTTCTCGGGCGGCCCAAACATGTCCTGCACGTCCGCCTCGAGCAGCGGCAGAAAATCGTAGGCTCCCGACAGGCCGATCACTCCGGCAATGTGCGGCCGCGCCGGTCCCGCGGCGGCAAAATAGCGCGCGTCGAGGGTGAGCAATGCAGCCATCTGCGCGCCGGCGGAATGCCCCATCAGGAACACGCGCCGCGGATCGCCACCGTAGTCTGCCGCGTGCGCCGCCGACCAAAGCGCGGCCTGCGCGGCGTCGTGCATGAAGCCGGGCATTTTGACTTGCGGATAGTGGCGGTAATTCGCCAATACCGCGACGCAACCCGAGCTCGCGAGGGCCGCGCCGACAAACCGATAGTCCGCCTTGTCGCCGAATTTCCAGCGCCCGCCATGCCAAAAGACGATCACCGGGCGCGGCGCCGCGGCGCTCGCGCGCGGTACATACACGTCCAAACGATGCTGCGGGTCGGGGCCGTATGCAAGATTCGCATGGCGCTTGAACGCGCCGAACGATGCCGGCGCATTGACCGCCATGAATCCCAGCCGATCGCAAGCGGATTCGAAAAGCGCGGCCAGCGGCGCGCGCGCGCTGCGGCGCGCCCTGGGCTGCGGATCATCTGCAGGCATAGGTGGGACAGCGCTTGGCATCGAGAATGCCGTGGCGAATCAACCATTCGCACGCGTCCTCGGCATCCTCATCGAACCAGCGCGCGGCGCTGCCGAGGCGAAACGTATAGCCCCACTCGTCCATATCGCGGCACATGCGCGCCGAGCCGACATTCGGCAGCGACTGCGCCAATATGATCTGCAGATAGCAAACGGCGCTTTCTTCCGCCTCATCGCCCCCCGCATCGGTATCCAATCCGGCGCGCCGTTCGGGCGTCATGCAAATGAAATGCGCGCTTTCATGCAGCATGGAATGCACAGGCGTATCGAGGCGGGCGAAAATCTTGGAAGCAATCAAGCCCGCCTCGCGCTCACCCCAGTAGGAGCCGGGGATGATTTCGTCGGGCGCCACCAAGTGCAGCGCCAAACCGTAGCGATCCAGGAGCATTTGCAGGGACAGGCGATCAATGGCGTTGAGCTGAAGCACAGCGGGAAGGACGCCGGACGCTACTTCAAACTCGTCAGCCTGTGCATCGCGATCGACACCAGATCGCGCGCCATTTGCTGGCGCAGGATGTCCGCTTCGTGTTCCTTCGCCAGCTGCAGGTTAACATCGTAGCTGAAGTCCTTCGACAGGCTGACGGTCTGCGGCGCCAGCAGCTGCTTGTCGGGACCCTGCACGGCGAATGTAATGGTGTAGGTGATTTCATATTCGGTCGGAATATTGGTCGCCGAGACCGCCAGCGTCACCTGCTGGAACACGTCCTTGGTTACCTCAATGGTCGCGGTTGCGCCCTCGCGGCCCGCCTGCAGGGTGGCGCCCGAATTCTTGAGCCGATGTTCGAACTCTCTCGAGAAATCGGTGTAAGGGTCCTTGAGCGAGAGATAGGGGCGCGCCATCACCGCCGGCAACGGGTCGCTGCCGGCGAGACGAAAACCGCAGGCGCAAAGCGCCAGCACACCGCCAAACGCAAGCAACATTTTCAAGGTGGGCACGTGCTTACACCACGACGTTCACGAGCTTGCCCGGCACGATGATCACCTTGCGCACCTTGGCCGTGCCGATGAATTTCTTGACGTTGGGATCGGCGAGCGCCGCGGCGCGCACCGCGTCCTCATCGGCATCGGCGGCAAGCGAGATGCGTCCGCGCAGCTTGCCATTCACCTGCACGACGATGGTCACCGTGGAGGATTGCAGAGCCTGCGCATCGACCGCCATCCACGGCTCGTCGATCAGCGCACCCGCGTAGCCCAGCGCCCGCCACAGCGCGTGAGTGACATGCGGGATGATGGGTCCCAAGCCCAGCACCGCGATTTCGAGGCCTTCTTGCACGACGCTGCGGTCCTGCGGCGAGTGCTGCGGGAATTTCGCAATTGCGTTCAAGAGCTCCATGACCGCGGCGATCGCCGTGTTGATCGTGCGGCGGCGGCCGATGTCATCGGTGACTTTCGCCAGCGTCTGATGGCTCTGGCGCCGCATCGCGCGCTGCTCCTCGCTCAATGCGGATTTATCGAGCGCCGGCGGCGCGCCCTGCGACACATGCTCATGCACCGCCTTCCACAAGCGCTTGATGAAGCGATAGGCGCCGTGGACGCCCTCGTCGGACCACTCCAGCGTCTGCTCCGGCGGCGCGGCGAACATCATGAACAGGCGCGCGGTGTCCGCGCCGAATTCCTCCACCAGGATCTCGGGGTCGACGCCATTGTTTTTCGACTTCGACATGGTGACGACGCCGCCGGATTCGACTTCCTTGCCGTCGGCGCGCAGCACCGCGACGCGCCGCTGGGTAGCCGGCTCGGTGGTGACGGTCACATCCGCCGGATTGAAATACTCCACGCGGCCGGCGGCCGGCTTACGGAAATAGACTTCATTCAGCACCATGCCCTGGGTGAACAGGTTCGCGAACGGCTCCTTGAAAGCTACCGCGCCCAGTTGATTCATGAAGCGCGTCCAAAACCGCGAATACAGCAGGTGCAGAATTGCGTGTTCGATGCCGCCGATGTACTGATCGACCGGCAGCCAGTACTGCACCCGATGATCCAGGATGGCGTGCTCGTTGTCCGCGCAGGCGAAGCGCAGGAAATACCAGGACGAATCCACGAAGGTATCCAGGGTGTCGGTTTCGCGCCGGCCTTCGCCGCCGCATTTCGGGCACTTGACCTGCAGGAAGGCCTCGTCCTTCAGCAGCGGATTGCCGCTGCCGTCCGGTACCAGGTCGACCGGCAGCACCACCGGCAACTGCTCATCGGGCACCGGCACCGCGCCGCAGGTCTTGCAATGAATGATGGGAATCGGGCAGCCCCAGTATCGCTGCCGCGAAATCCCCCAATCGCGCAGGCGCCAGGTCGTTTGTTTTTCGCCGAGGCCAAGGGCGATCAAGTCCGACGCCACGGCATCGACCGCCGCCTGGAAGTTCAATCCGTCATACGGGCCCGAATTCACGCAGCGCCCATGTTCGGCGTACCAAGGCTGCCACGCCTTCAGGGAATACTTGCGGCCCTCGACATCGATGACCGGCTTGATCGGCAAGTTGTATTTTTTGGCGAACTCGAAGTCCCGCTCATCGTGCGCGGGCACACCCATGACCGCCCCGTCGCCGTAGCTCAACAACACGTAATTGCCGACCCAAAGCGGCACCGGTTCGCCGCTCAGCGGATGACGCACGAAGTATCCGGTCGCCATCCCCTTCTTCTCCTGGGTGGCAAGTTCCGCTTCGATCGCCGGGCCGCGCCTGCACTCTGCGACGAACGCCGCCAGTTTGGCATTGTCGCGCGCCGCGTGAATAGCGAGCGGATGTTCGGCCGCCACTGCGCAAAATGTCACGCCCATGATGGTATCGGCGCGAGTGGTGAAGGCGTACAGCACGCCCGGCTCGCCGATGTCGTGCGGGAATCCCAGCCGCACTCCCTCGCTACGGCCGATCCAGTTGGCTTGCATGGCGCGCACGCGCTCCGGCCAACCTTGCATGCTCTTCAATGTGTCGAGCAGATCCTCGGCGTAGTCCGTAATCTTCAGGTAGTACATCGGGATTTCGCGCTTCTCGATGACCGCGCCCGTGCGCCAGCCGCGGCCGTCGATGACCTGTTCGTTGGCGAGCACGGTCTTGTCGACCGGATCCCAGTTGACCACCCCGGTTTTCTGGTAGGCGACGCCCTTTTCCAGCATGCGCAGGAACAACCATTGAGTCCAGCGGTAGTAATCCGGACTGCAAGTCGTCAGCTCGCGGCTCCAGTCCAGGGCAATTCCCAAGGACTTGAACTGCATTTTCATGTAAGCGATGTTGTCGAGGGTCCATTTCGCAGGCGGCACGCCGTTCGCGATCGCGGCGTTTTCTGCCGGCAGACCGAAGGCATCCCATCCCATCGGCTGCAGCACATTGCGCCCGTTCATGCGCATGAAGCGCGTCAACACGTCGCCGATGGTGTAGTTGCGCACATGCCCCATGTGCAAGCGGCCGCTTGGATAGGGAAACATGCACAAGCAATAATACTTCTGGCGGGTATCGTCTTCCTTGGCCTCGAAGCTGCGCTGCTGGTCCCAATAATGCTGTGCCTCCGCCTCGACGGCGGCGGGATCGTATCTTTCTTGCATGGTTGGGCCCCAGAATACCCGAGATGCCGGACGGCCGCGAACTGCCTTTGATCGAAGGATTGCATGCGTAACCTCAACTTTTACAGCGCTTTGGCCTTGTGCACCTTGAGCGGCTGCCTGTGGTTCCTGGCCGTGACGCCGTTTGATTTCTCAGCGCTGGCCTGGATCGCCGCGGTCCCCATGCTCATGGCCGTGGATCGAACCTCGAGCTTCAGGCGTGCGCTTTTTCTCGGCTGGTGGGCAGGATTCGTGGAAACGGCGGGCGGCTTTTACTGGCTGATCGACACCATGCGCCGCTTCGCGGATTTTCCTTGGGCAGGGGGAGCCGCGGTGCTGCTGCTTTTCTGCGCAGCCCGCGCCGTCATATTTTTGCTGTTCACCGCAGCTGTGTGCGCCGTGCGCCGGCGGCGTCAAGTCCCCATGACGCTGCTTGCACCGTTGGGTATGGTGAGCTGTGAGCTGCTCGTGCCGCAATTATTCCCCTGCGGTCAATGGATCAGCCAAGCCTGGAATCCTTTGGTGATTCAGATCAGCGAGCTGACCGGCCCGCTGGGCGTCACCGCCTTGCTGATGCTGGTCAATGGGGCGCTTTACGATTTGCTCGTCGATGCGCGCGCCGCGCGCTATCCGGCCATCGCGGCGGCGCTGCTGCTCGGCGCTGCGCTCACCTTTGGCGCCGTGCGCATGCAACAAGTGGACGCCGCGGTGGCGCGCGCGCCGCGCTTGGCCGTCGGGCTGGTTCAGCCAAACGTGGGATACAGCAACGACGGAGGATTCTCGCGCGACGAAGCGCTGCGCCAATTGGCCGCGCTGCAAGCGCAATCGCGGCGTTTGCAGCAGTCCGGCGCAGAACTTTTGGTGTGGAGCGAGGGCAGCTATCCCATGACCTTGCCGCGGGAATTCAGTGCCGATTTCCCGATCGATTCGGCGGCGATGATACGCCGCGGCTTCAGCGCACCCGCCCTCATCGGCGCCGACATGTTCGACGAGGCGCACGACCAGGCCTTCAACTCGGCCATCCTGATGGGAAGCGACGGACGGGTGGCGGATCGCTACGACAAGGTGCGGCTGCTGGCCTTCGGCGAATACATCCCCGGCCTCGATGCCTTTCCCTGGCTGCGCAAATTCATACCGGCCGGCCTCGGCCGATTTGCCGCAGGCGGTGGTCCCCGCGTGCTCTCGCTGCAGGCAGCCGGCGGCAAGCTGTGGCGCTTGGGCCCCGTGATTTGCTACGAGGATATTCTGCAGGGATATCTGCGCGAGGTCGGGAAACTGCACCCGGATCTGCTCGTCAATCTGACCATCGACTCATGGTATGGTGCCGTCAGCGAACCGTGGGAACACCTGGCACTGTCGGTGTTCGCCAGCGTCGAGCTGCGCGTCAGCCTGGTGCGCGCGGTGAACTCCGGCGTGTCCGCGCTCATCGATCCCAACGGCCGGGTTCTCAAGAAAACCTATGCCAACGATCCCTACCGCCAGCCGCGAGCCGCCGACGGCATGGTGGTCAGCGCGCCCGGCATGTCGGGAGGCCACACCGTATTCGTGGCCGTGGGAAATTTGTTCGCCTATCTCTGCCTGGCCGCGACGCTGCTCGCTGTTGGCATTGCGTTGGCTCCGAACCTACGCCAACGTTTACGCCGTCGTGTTGACCTTCGACCCGATCGCTAGCTGCGCAGCCTGCGCGGATTGGACCGGCTGTGCCGGCTGAGTGACCCGTGCGGCCTGCGCGGCTTGCGCCGGCGGCGCACCCAGCACCTGCGCCAGCGAATCAAACAGCGTGCTGAACAGGTTCGGCGTGCTCGCGGGCTGGCCCGGGGTGCTGCTGGTGCTGCTGGCATCGGAAGTGGAATCCAAGTCCATGCCCTTTTTGTGGCCATGACCGTGGCCATGCGGGTGGATGTTCATGCTGGGAAGCGCTGCTGTTGCCGAAGATGCGATTGCGGTCGGGGACATGGAAGTATTGCTCCTGAGTTAAATCACGCACAAGCGGCAACAATTTGCCGCCTACCGTCGCCGGCGGCATCGCGTTGCCGCGCGCCGCCCCTTGACCTGCCTGTGCGGCCGAAATCCGGCCCACCGAATGGAGTAAGCAGGTTTTGTGCCAAGATCCCGACAAAGACCCGTTTTCGTGTAGGCGGGCAGCGCAAAATCGCATAAGAAAGCAGGCACTTCGCGTACGAATCGGCATCTGCCAGAATTTCCGGCATGCAGGAGCTGAAGGTCGGTGAGCACGACATGCTCGCGTTTTTGAAGCCCGACACGATCTGGGGTGCGTTCGCCTACTTGCTCCTGTTTGTGGTGGTCGCGCTGCTGTTGTCACGCGGCCTGCGCGCCGCACTCCATGCGTCAATGATGCGCACCGGACACATCGACCGGACTGCGATCAGCTTCTTGCAACAATTGGGGTCAGCGCTGATCTGGGTGGTCATGCTCATTTTGTACGCACATCTCATCCCGGTGCTGCGCTCCATGGGCACCGCGTTGCTGGCGGGTGCCAGCGTGGCGTCGGTGGTCATTGGTCTGGCGGCGCAGTCCACGTTGGGTAATTTGATCGCCGGCGTATCGATCACGCTCTACCGGCCGTTTCGCTTGGGAGACACGCTGCAGGTCAGCGCGCCCACCGGCACCGATGTCGGTGTCGTCGAACTGATTTCCCTCGGATACACCACGTTGCGGGCGCCGGCCGGTCATCTGATCGTGCTGCCGAATGCGATTGCCGCCAGTCAGGTGACCATCAATCTGAGTACGACATTTGCACCGTGGCCGTTCAATGTCACGATTCGTTTGAGCCGTGACGCCGACATCGAAACAGCCCGACAGCTGGCGCTCGATGTTGCCGCCGAGAATGTCGGTGACAAGGCGGTGGTCGGGTGTTTTCTCACCAAGATCGACGCGGCCGCAATCACTCTGGATCTGCGCCTCCAGGCACCCGACGCCGTCGGCCGCGACCGACTGCGATCGAAGATGCTGTCCGCACTAGCGCAACGATTCTCGCAGGCAAAGATCGGCTCGAGCGGCGCTGAACTGCCGGCTTTCTCCTAGCTAAAACGGCAATGGCCCGATATCGGGATCGACCCACGTCCTGCGGGCTGCGACCGAGAACAGCCGCGCCCTGGACCAGTAAGCCAGCAGCCAGTCGGGATCGCCCAATGGGGACGCCACCAGTGCATTGCAGGTGCGGCAAAGACCATTGCCCGCATTGCGCCCGAGAAAATCCCGGGCCGCGCGAATTGAAGCCTGCGTGATCGTTTCATGATAGCCCGCAGTGTCGGAATTCACCGTGCCGGTAGCCTCGTTGTAGCGGCGAATGAGCTGCGGCATGTCGCGCGCGGCATCCAGGTCGTTTCGGCAGGAGAGCAACCAGATGGTGGCGGCAAAATGCGCCGCATGTGTCCATGCGGACTTCGGCAACGTAAGGTCGATGAGACCGCTGCCGATGGCGGCGACTTCATCATCCGAGTCAAACGGCTTGAATGTTCGCAAGGGGATGAATGTTTGCATGCGGAATCGTGCTTGTCACTTGCGCACCAGGCGGTTTAGGCTTGCTCGCCGCACTGACATGGGAAACCGGAATGTTCAAACTATTCGTGGCTTGCACGGCGCTGGCGATCTTGACGGCAGGACTCGCGCAGGCTCGTCCGTTCACGGCGAAGGATCTGGCGCTCCTGGATCGAGTCTCAGATCCCCGCGTCTCGCCCGACGGCCGCTTGGTCGCGTACAACCTGCGCTCAACCGACTGGGATGCCAACCGGGGTTTCAACGCGCTTTGGGTGATGGACCGGGATGCTGCAAACTCACCACCGCGTCTGATCAGAGACCAGGAAAGATCAGCCACGGCGCCGCGTTGGTCAGCCGACGGTAAATGGCTCTATTTCCTCTCTTCGCGTTCCGGTTCCGTCCAGGTTTGGCGCATTCCGGCTGACGGCGGGAACGCCGCGCAATTGACGAAATTGCCGCTGGACGTGGACCTATATCGAATCGCGCCGGACGGCCGCGCGTTGGTGTTGGCAATCAACGTACACCCGGAGTGCGACTCCCTGGCCTGCAGCAAAGGCAAAGACGATGCCATCGCAAAACAGAAAACCACCGGCACCGTATACGACAGCGCTACGCCACGATTTTGGGACAGCTATCTCGACGGTCGCTACATCGGCCTATTCACGCTGCGCTTGGGCGGCGAGGCGCAGCCGGTCGATGCAGTGCCGTTGACTCGAAACTATCAGGCCGACATCGTGGCCAGGCCCGATGGCGATGAGTCCTCGTTCGTGATCACGGCGAACGGTGAGGTTATATTTTCCGCCCGGCCCTCTGGATCCGCTCAAGGACTCGGGGATCCAAGCAGCCTTTACTCGGTTCCGCTTG
>DATMKO010000428.1:0-7088 GCA_035571175.1 Steroidobacteraceae bacterium
CTGGTAGATCTTCGGATTGCCGGCCACGATATTGGATCCCAGCGCATATTCGGCGCCGGCCGGCGTGCCGACGCGGCCTCCGGCTTCCTGAATGAGCAGGGTCCCGGCGGCGGTATCCCAGGGGCTCAAGCCAAATTCCCAAAAGCCGTCGATGCGGCCGGCCGCCACATAGGCAAGATCCAGGGATGCGGCGCCCGGCCGGCGCACGCCGGCCGCGGTGGACATGACCACTTTGAGCATGGCGAGGTAGGCATCGAGATTGGCGCCCTCGCGAAACGGGAAGCCGGTGCCGATTAGCGAGCCTTCCAGGGTGCGCTGGGTGCTCACGCGCATCTTCTTGCCTTCGAGCTGCGCACCGTCGCCGCGCGAGGCGGTGAAGAATTCCTGCCGCATGGGATCGTAGACCACGGCGTGCTGCAGGCGGCCCTTCTGCTCAACCGCAATCGACACCGCGAAGGTCGGAAAACCGTGCAGAAAGTTCGTGGTGCCATCCAAGGGATCGATGATCCACACGAATTCATCGTTGCCGCTGCGGCCCGACTCCTCGGCAAGAATCGCATGCTGCGGATGGCTGCGCCGAATCGTCGCGATGATGTCGGCCTCGGCCTTGCGGTCGATGTCGGTCACGAAGTCATTGCGGCCTTTGCTGTCGACTTTCAGCGAATCGAGGCGCGACAGGCTCTTTACGATTAAATCGCCGGCGCGCCGCGCCGCGCGCATGGCGATATTGAGGAGGGGTTGCATAGGCTCGCGCTAGAATAACAGATGCAATGACCAGCCTCGTCCGCATCGTCCTCATCGATCCCAGCCATCCGGGCAACATCGGATCGGTGGCGCGCGCCATGAAGAACATGGCGCTGTCGGATCTGGTGCTGGTGCGGCCGCGCGCATTTCCGCATGCAGAAGCCAATGCGCTGGCGGCGGGCGCGGACGACATTCTGGCGGGCGCGCGCATCGTTGCAAGCGTCGCCGAGGGCATCAGCGATTGCGGCTTCATTGCGGGCACGACCTCGCGTCCGCGATCCTACTATTGGGAGTTCACCACGCCGCGCGACGTCGCCGCCCGCATCGTCGCCGTTCCCCAAGAAAATCGCGTCGCCTTGCTGTTCGGCTCGGAGCGCTACGGTCTTGCGACCGAGGACTTGAATCACTGCAATGTGCTGGTGCGCATTCCCGCCAATCCCGAATATTGCTCGCTGAATCTGGCGATGTCGGTGCAGCTGATCGCCTACGAAATCTTCATGGCGCGCGAGCAGCCCCATTCGCACACGCAATTCGAAATGCCGCTGGCGCCGTCGGGCGATATCGAGCATTTCTACGCGCACCTGCACCAGGTACTCAACGAAATCGATTTCGAGGACCGCACCGGGCATCTCATGGAGCGCTTGCGGCGGCTGTTCAATCGCGCGCAGCTCGATCGCAACGAACTGAACATCATGCGCGGCATTTTGAGCGCAGTGCAGGGGCGGCGAGGACAGTCGGCGCAGCGTTCGCGCAAATGAACGCCGCGGCCATGCCGGTGTATCTGGACCACGCGGCCACCACGCCGGTCGATGCGCGCGTCGCTGCGCGCATGGCGGAGGTCTTGAAATCCGAGAGCGAATTCGGCAACCCGGCCTCCAGCCACGATTATGGCGATACCGCCGGCGCGCTGATCGAGATGGCGCGCGCGCAGGTGGCGGCGGCGGTCGGTGCCTCTGCAAACGAGGTCGTTTGGACCTCGGGCGCCACGGAAGCGAACAATCTGGCGATATTCGGCGTTGCGCAGTACTACCGCGACAGCGGCCGCCACATCATTACCACCCGAATCGAACACAAGTCGGTGCTCGATCCCTGCCGCGAACTCGAGCGGCGCGGGTGCCGTATCACTTATCTTGAGCCCGATGGCGGTGGCCTGCTGAATCCCGATCTAGTCGCTGCGGCGCTGCGTCCGGATACCGTCCTGGTATCGATCGCGCACGTCAACAACGAGATCGGCGTGGTCCAAGACATTGCCGCCATCGGCGCGATCTGCGCCAGGCACGGTGGTGTACGGTTGCATGTCGATGCGGCACAGAGCGTCGGCAAATGCGCCGTCGACTTTGCCGCTGTCGGCGTCGATTTGCTGTCGCTGTCGGCGCACAAGGCCTATGGGCCCAAAGGGGCTGGTGCGTTGGTGGTTTCGCAGCGCGGCGCTGCCGGCGCGCGAGTGCATCTTGTGCCCCTGCAATTTGGCGGCGGACAGGAACGGGGATTGAGAGCGGGTACGCTGGCCACCCACCAAGCCGTCGGCATGGGCATGGCGTTTGCGCTCGCAGCGGGGCAGCTGCAAGAGGAGATCGTACGAACGCGGCAGCTGCAGCAGCGGCTCTGGGAGGGTTTGTCCGCCATCGGCGGCGTGCTGCGCAACGGCAACGCACAGCGCTGCGTACCGCATCTGCTCAATGTGTCATTTGAGGGCGTCGAGGGGGAAAGCCTGCTCGCCGCGGTGCGCCCGCACTTGGCGGTATCAACCGGTTCGGCCTGTACATCGTCGCTGGCGGAACCCTCGTTCGTGCTGCGCGCCCTCGGCCGCAACGAGCGCCTGAGCGAAAGCAGTCTGCGGTTTGGCCTCGGCCGCAGTAGTAGTGAGCGCGACGTCGATACGGCGATTGCGGTGTTGGCTCGAGAGGTGGCGCGGCTGCGCAGGATAGCCGGCGCATGAAATACAACCAACAAACGCGCCGCTACTTCGAGACGGCGGCTCGCGCGGGCGCCTTGTCGGGTCCTCTGGTTTATCGCGGCGCAGCGGGCAACCGCGAATACGGCACCTGGGTGCAATTCGATGTGCAGACGGTATCGGGGATCCTCGAGGATGCGCGCTTCCTGGCCTTTGGCTGCCCGCATACCATCGCGGTCGCGGCTTGGGTGGCGGAACAGGCGGTCGGACAGCCGGCAATCCGGCGCCTGCCGGATAGCGTGCAAGGCATCAGTCTGCGGTTTGCCGTTCCTGTGGAGAAACTCGGCCGCCTGCTGATAATCGAAGATGCCTGGCTGGCCACGATTGACTCGGCCATGACCGAAGCTTAATTGAAAACGCCCCTTGGTTCCGTGCGCACCGCCCCCAAGCATGTTATGTATGCCTCAAGGTTAGGCTGAACTTTCTCGAGGACAGCACGGCATGGCGATTATGTTGACGGAATCGGCGGCGGATCGGGTTCGGACGCATTTGGCGCAACGCGGAATCGGCGTCGGTCTGCGGGTTGGAATCAAAAAGACCGGCTGTTCCGGTTTCGCCTATGTCGTGAACTACGCCGACGCAATCAATCCTGAAGATGCGGTTTTCGAGGCGCGCGGCGTGAAAGTCGTGGTCGATCCCCTAAGCTTGCCGTTGATCGACGGCACACTGGTTGATTTCGTCAAGCAGGGTCTGAACGAGGCGTTTAAGTTCCGCAATCCCAAAGCAAAGGGTGAATGCGGCTGCGGCGAGAGTTTCAACGTCTGAGCCTTCGAGCCGGCATCACACGGCTGGTTTTTCCAAGCAATACAGTCACTTCGGCACTGATCGGTAATTGCTTGAGCGCCCTGGCTCCAGTACACTTCGCGGTCTTTGTCGCGCCCTCCTAGGGCGGGATTTCCCAGCGAGGTTCT
This sequence comes from Steroidobacteraceae bacterium, assembly GCA_035571175.1. Taxonomy (GTDB): domain Bacteria; phylum Pseudomonadota; class Gammaproteobacteria; order Steroidobacterales; family Steroidobacteraceae; genus Bog-1198. The sequence goes on from DATMKO010000428.1 coordinate 3,610, forward strand.
GGCCATGCCCATCGAGCGTACCCTATCCATCGTCAAGCCCGACGGCGTCGGCCGGAATCTGATCGGCGAGGTCTATCGCCGTTTTGAATCGGCAGGCTTGAAGGTGGTGGCGGCGCGCATGATGCGGCTGTCGACGGCCGAAGCCGAGGGCTTCTACGCGGTGCATCGCGAGCGGCCGTTCTTCAAAGACCTGGTGCGTTTCATGACCTCGGGCCCGGTGATGGTGCAAGTGCTCGAAGGCGAAGGTGCCATTGCAAAGAATCGCGAGGTGATGGGCGCCACGGATCCAAAGAAAGCGGCCAAGGGAACCATTCGCGCAGATCTTGCCACCAGCATCGATGAGAACATCGTTCATGGTTCGGATGCTGCGGATACGGCGATGCGCGAAATCGGCTACTTCTTCCGCGAAATTGAGCTCTGCCCGCGGACGCGCTAGCGTAGCGGCGACTTGAAGGAGGCATCGTGGCTGGCGAACGTGTGAATCTACTGGGGCTGCCGCGCGCACAGCTCGAGGCGTTCGTGGCGCAGCGTCTTGATGCCAAGCCGTTTCGCGCCCGGCAACTGATGAAGTGGATATATCGGCGCGGCGCCGCCGATTTCTCGGCGATGAGCGATCTTGCCAAGGATTTTCGTGCGCAGCTGCGCGAGGTGGCCGAAATCACGGTTCCGCAAATCGTAACCGAACAGGTATCGAACGACGGCACGCGCAAATGGATGCTGCGCATGGACCAGGTGCAGGGAATCGAGACCGTCTACATCCCTGAACCCGATCGCGGCACCCTGTGCATCTCCAGCCAGGTCGGCTGCGCGATGGATTGCACTTTCTGCGCCACCGCCCAGCAGGGTTTCAATCGCAACTTGAGCGTTGCGGAAATCGTGGGCCAGGTTTGGCTGGCGCAGCGCGAACTGACCGGATCGCGAGCCGGCGAAAGCGCCGACGTCCGTAGCCGCGCCATCACCAACATCGTGTTCATGGGCATGGGTGAGCCGCTTGCCAATTACCGCAATGTGGTGCCGGCGATGCACATATTCATGGACGATTTGGGCTACGATTTGTCGCGCCGTCGGGTAACATTGAGCACCTCGGGATTGGTACCGCAGATCTACAAATTAGCCGAAGAGTGCAATGTGGCGTTGGCGGTGTCTCTGCATGCACCGAACGATGATTTGCGCAATGAACTCGTGCCCATCAATCGCAAACACCCGATCGACGAACTGTTGGCCGCATGCTGGCATTACATCGATCAGCAAAACGGGCGCAGCGTCACCTTCGAATACGTCATGCTGGACGGCGTCAACGACAAGCCCGAGCATGCGCGGCAGCTGGTGCGGCTGTTGAAAGGACACCCCGCAAAAGTCAATCTCATTCCGTTCAATGTGTTTCCGGGCACGCGCTATCGCCGCTCGCCGGCCGCCGCCATTGCCAGGTTTCGCGAGATCCTGAATGATCACGGTGTGATCGCCACGACGCGAAAAACACGCGGCGACGATATCGACGCGGCCTGCGGGCAATTGGCGGGCAAGGTAACGGATCGCACGCTGGTGCGGCTCGGCGCAAAGCTCGGCGGCGCGCTCACCGCGGTGGAAACTTAAATGCAGCTCGGTACGCGCAAGGTTTGCGTCGCTTGGGTGCTGGCCGTGATGTTGACGTCGCTGCTGGTGGCCTGCAAATCAAGTCCGCCCGCGTATACCCCGCCGGTGCGGTCCTACAAAAAGGAGCCGGCGCAAGCGGCCGCGGCCAACATGCAGCTGGCGCTCGAATACATGAAGCTCGGCCAGCTGGCGAATTCGCGCGAGTGCATCGAGAAGGCGCTGAAGGAAGATCCGTCGAATCCCGACGTGCAGATGACCGCGGGTCTGGTGTACGAGCGCATCAACGAGACGGCCAAGGCTGAGAGGGCCTACGACGCGGCAAACCGTTTGGGCAAGGGCGATCCGAACATCCAAAATGCCTACGCGGTATTTCTTTGCAGCAAGGGCAAGACCGCAGCCGGCGAAAAGTTATTCCTCGAGGTAGCGAAGAATCCTTTGTATCAGACACCCGAGGTTGCGTTGGGCAACGCCGGGACTTGCGCGCGCGGCGCAGGCGATTTGGTGAACGCTGAAAAGTTTTTCAATCAAGCACTCGCGATTCGCCCGAATTACGGCGAGGGCCTGCTGCAATTGGGGAATATCGCCTTCGACCGCGGCGATGCGGCGCAGGCGCTGGAAATCGTGCAGCGCTATCTGGCGGTGAATAAACCTACTCCCGAGATTCTGTGGCTGGGATTCCGCGCCGAACGCAAGCTGGGCGATACGGTCGATGCCGCGGTTTTCGCGCGCCGCGTGCAGGTGGAATTCCCCGACTCGCAGCAGGCGAAGAACATGCGCAATGGCGTTGATCGATGAGCGAGGCCGCGGTGTCGCCCGGAGCTCGCCTCAAAGCGGCGCGCGAGCAGCGAGGATTGAGCGCGCAAAAAGCGGCTGACGAAATGCACTTGGATCGCTGGGTCATCGATGCGCTCGAGGCCGACGATTACAAGCGCATTGGGCCGACGGTTTATGCCAAAGGCCACTTGAAGAAGTACGCCGCATTGTTGGGCCTGCCGGCGGAGGAAATCCTGGCCGGTTATGAATCGCGCAGCCATAGCGGCGGTGGGGCGGTTCTCTCCGGCGCCAACATGATGCATGCGCCGCGCGCCGATGCGCCGCAAGCGCGGCATTTGAAGCCGTTGTCGATGGCGCTCAGCGTTGCGGCAGTGCTGCTGCTTATCGGGGTTCTGTGGTGGAGACCGTGGCATCAGCGCGGCCCGCTGCGCAGCTTGCCGCAGGCGGCCGCGCCGGTGAGCTCATTGCCGCTGAACGATTCGCCCGACAAAGCCGCGGGCGCGACAGGGATTTCCGCGGCCGCCGCGTCGCCGCCGACGGTTCGCGAAACAGCGCCCGCGCCGGTCGCGGCGCCGAGCGCGCCGCCGAGTGCCGCGGCCACGCCCGCAGCAGCCGCGGCCACGCCGGCAGCCGATGCGGCGGTGCCCGGCGCCGGCCGTGCGCGGCTACGCTTGAGCTTTTCCGCGGACTCGTGGGTGGACGTGCACGATGCGTCGGGCCGCCGCACATTTGCCGGCACCGGACTGGCCAACAGCGTGAAGACCATCGCCGGCGCGGCCCCCATGCGTGTGTATTTGGGTTTCGGCAGCGGCGTGCAACTCGAGATCAACGACCGCGTGGTTGCCATCGGTCCGCAATTCTTCGCCGGCGATGTCGCGCGATTCGAGGCGGGCGCCGACGGCGTTTTGCGCCGCGATTCGCGCGCCGAACAATCTCGGGGCGACCCTTCGCGAGGCGACCCTGCGCACGCTGTGCAAGCGGCCAGCGCGCGTCCGACCGGCTGATCGGAGAGGGCTCTTGAACAAGATTATCGAGCCCCTGCGCGGTGTGCATGATGTATTGCCCGCGCAAATCGCGGCCTGGCAACATCTGGAGCGCATCACCCGCGAGGT
>DATMKO010000429.1:0-4115 GCA_035571175.1 Steroidobacteraceae bacterium
TAAGGTGCGAATCAGACCCTCGCGCATTTATCGCTCGATGGTGCGGACTTTGCTGCCGCCGATTTTCAGGAACTCGTATCGCGCGGTTAAGCAACTTGTCAGAGGTGAAAAAGTCTCCAGCATTTGGGAATGAAGTCGCCGCAGGGATCTTGCAATGCCAATTCAATGCGGCGCGGGGTTCGCGTTCAGATCGTGCAAAAACCGCAGCACCGCCGCGGCGCACTCCTCAGGACGAGTCTGCAGCAGCAGGTGCGGGGCATTGATTTCAAGGAATTGAGCCTGCGGAAGGCTGCTTCGTATCCGGCGCGTCGCGGCTTTCGGTATCACCCGGTCACCTGTCGCCCGCAGCACCAGCGTCGGCATCCTGACGCGCTCAAGGGCGCTGGTCTCGTCAACCGCGAGCAAGGCGGCGATGCGCTGGCGGATTACGGCGGCAGAGACACCCGACATGGCACGTTCCATCTGCGATGGCGCGCGGTCCGGCGAGAGTGAGCCCCACATCAAAGGCGCGCGCACCCATCGGGGCAGTGACTTTACGGGCAGGTAAGCGGCGAGCGGCCGGGTCCAACCCAACCATGCGAAGGGGTTCTTCGCGAAGGATGCGCAGAGAATGAGACCCACCAGCCCGGCCGGAGCTCGCGCGGCGATACGAATTGCGAGCGGACCGGAGAAGGATTCGCCCAGCAAGATATAGCGCTGCTCTCGCGGCAGTTTGTCCAGTACACCCATCACCAACGCGTCGAGTTCCGCATAGCCCATGGGTTGGTCCGGCGGATATGCCACGACGATGGTGCTGATGCCGGGGTCCAGGGCTTTGATGAACCCCGCAAACAATTTGCCGGTCCCATCCAGGCCCGGAAGCAGCACCAGGGCAGTCAAGCGCGTCGCGTCGGCGACCTGCGCCGCACGCTCCTTCATCAATGTGCGAGCGCGTCGGTCATGCGTTCCTCGATGTTTTGCAGCTGCACGACGCTTCTTTGATTCGTGTCGTACACCGACTTGAGGAAGGCCTCATCCCAGCTGCTCAAGCTATGGGGCAAGCTGTCTGCGGCGGCGTTGAACAGTTGCAGGATGGAAGGCGCTCCCACCCGGGCGTCCAGATGCACCTCGGCCAATCCGACCATGCTCACGTAGTCGGCAAGCTGCCCGATGCTGAGGTTCTTTATCCGAGTGGTGTCGATGACCGCGATGACCAAAGAGAGGTTTTGTACTCCGTCCCACGCAAGTCGCGTGCCCCCCGGCGTGTGCAGCTGGATAACCGGGTACGTATTTTCCGTGGTAGCCGTTGCGCCGGTTCCCGGCGTCCCGCCGGCCAGCTGCAGAGGCTGATCCATGGCCGGCAGTCCATCGCCCGAGGCGAAATCACGGTTGTACCAGACGCGCACCGGCCGCGGCGTAGTGAGGAAACTCTTGAGCGGGGCTCGGCCGTGGAGATGGTTGAACATCTTGGGATCGCGTGCATACCACCTTTTCAGGAACTGATCGGGCTCAGGTGTTGCAACCACATAGAAGTTCGGCCGGCAATTCTCGGCGCCGAGACGTGCGCCAGCCGAGGCCGCAATCGCCGCCAGGCGCGCCATCACGAATTTGCTCTGTTCCTCGAGCAAGCCATCGACGAACGGACAGATCGGCTCGTTCCAGCGCGCCAGCCCCTCATTGTCGTCGGTGTGGCGGACGATGACGGAAAAAACGAACGCGTCTACCTGGTGCTCGAGCGCCTTGCGTTCGCGCTGCGCTTCGACCGTGACGGAATTGATTTGCGTGTCAGCGCGGATGCCGCCCGCAAAAAATAACAGAGCCCCGATTGCAGCCCAGGCCGCAGCATTTCTGCTTAGAGACATCGGGTCGTGGTACTCATCGTGATTCAATTCCGAGCGTCACCGCGCCTCGCCATTCAATCACGAGTAAGACGAGTGATCCACACTTTGCGGAACCGGGAGAAAGGCGTACTCCACTCAAGGGATGTGAAGTACGCCGTTCCGGCATCGCAAATCGGACCACAATCAATTCAACGAATCACTGCCTGCAGCCGCGACGGAGTTTGATCCCTTCGAATGCTCGGCATCCAACGAACCGCTGCCGGCAACGCTATGGCCGCCGGCGTTGACGGTTTGGTTGGCGCTGCCTGAGAGGCCCGCCGATGGGCTGGGTCGGGCGGGCGCGGCGGGCTTGGACGTCCCCACGGCCGGCGCGGGCTTGGACGGCGTTGCGGCAGGCGCTGTCGCCGGCGTCGACTTGGCGTTGTTGGTCATGGCAGAGACATTCGCGGCGTCCTTGGTTGCGCTCGCTTCTGCGCCGGCGCTCACAGCGCTGGTGGATCTGACTTCCGACTTCGCCGTGTTGTCTACCTTGTGATCGGCCTCTTTGGCAGCATTCGCCACCGGCTTCGCGTTCACAGCTTTGACCGATTGGTCGAATTGACCCTGTGCGGCAACGTGGCCGGCGCCGCCAATGCCCCGGCCGCCGAAGCTGCCCAAATTTCCACCTGCGCCGCCGCCGAGGCTGCCGGCCGCAAGACCTGCATAAGCCGGAGAGGTCAAAGCCAGCACGACGGCTGCGCTCACGCCGGCAAGAATTTGTTTGCTAATCATGTCGCACTCCTGTGTGGCCACGGACATTCCGCAGCCTTCACCATTGATACGACTCAGCCGGCCGATTTCTTCCGTACGCTTTATCGGTGCAGCAAGGGTGCGGGATCTATGCGGTATTCGGCGCCGACCAGACCATAGCCATATGTCAAATCCCGACCCGGTGTGCCCAAGTGGAGTGCGCTCTTGACGAGCGCGGCAATGGCGGCGTCGGCATCGTCCGTACCGGGCGCGCTGATACTCGCCGCCAATAATCCGGCGACAATCGGCGCGGCAAATGAGGTTCCGCGTACCGCCGCGTAGCGGTGAGCAATGCTGGCCGCCGCCAGATCGGCGCCTGGGGATGCGAACATGACCTGCGGGCCGCGGGCCGCTTCGATCAGCACATGATGATGCGTATCCACCGCCGTCACCCCCACCACATTTGGATAGGACGCCGGATACAGCGGCGGCGCTGCCGGCCCATCGTTGCCGACCGCCGCGACGATGATGAAGCCGCGAGCGATGGTGCGCGCGACCGTCTGCTCCAATATCGAGTTTTTCGCGCCCACCAAACTGATGTTGATGACGGGAACCTGCTCCTGCACCAGCCACGCAAGCGCCGCGACCAACGCATCGACGGCACCGCCCGTGGGCTCGCCGCAGTACACGTCTGCCGCATATAACGCGGCCTCGGGTTGTACTCCGTGAAAGCCTTGCGCGCGGCCAATCATCAGAGATGCGACGGCAGTCCCGTGTGCAGCCGGAACCAACCTGTTGCCGCAACCCCAGGTGCGGATGGCGGATTCTTGAAACGCCGGGTGACTCGTATCGACACCTGTATCCACCAGACCCACCCGCATTTTGGGTGCCTGTAGAGGTGTGGCAGAGGGCGCTTGCAATGGCGCATTCTGTGCCGTCGGGCTCGCCATGGGACCGGATCGTGCGCCGCTGCCCAAGTAAATGTGATTGTAATCGTAGACTCCAGCAGGATCGGACGCGCGCAATTCGCGCAGTGCTTTGTTTGTCGACGCTGTGTCGGGCGCGCGGAACACCACCAGGTGAATACTCATTGCGTCGATGATCTGGTCGCGCGCGACGATGAGCTGCAAGGAGCGAGCGAGAGCCGCTGCCGCATCGCTGGGGGAGAGCGCGAGTATCTCGTTGCGGATGATAGGCTCGCCATTGGGGTCTCGATCCAAGACGTTGCGGTTACCGCGAATCAAACGATCGACTTCAAGATGCCGTACAGCGCTCAGTTGCGTCAGCAATCGCGGATCGGTTTGATCGAGATTTTGAACCGCGCCCTGCAGCGGCAGTGCAGGCAGCGGCAGCGGCTGTACCGGCAGACGTATCTGCGCGGCGGCCGTCGCGGCCAACAACGTCAGCGCCAAGGCGCCGCAGCAGAAATCTCGCATAAGCTATTCTCGCGTACAATGCCTGGAAGAAACACCATCTCTCGAACGTCTAATGTATGAATACGAGCGAGGCATCACAAACCATCCATGAACAGATCGTCACTTTACTGCCCCGATTGCGGCGCTTTGC
>DATMKO010000430.1:0-2845 GCA_035571175.1 Steroidobacteraceae bacterium
ACATTGGGATCGATGGTGCAAAAGGGATAATTCTCCGCGGCGATCTGCGCGCGGGTAAGCGCATTGAACAGGGTGGATTTGCCGACATTCGGCAGCCCGACGATGCCGCAGCGAATCGGCATCAGACTTTTCCGGCGCGGCTGTGCAGCCGGGTCATGGCGCGTTCCGCGCCCTGTTCGAGCAGCAGCGGCATGCAATCCGCAGCCGTGCTTACCGATTCCAAAATCAGATCCTCTTCGGCGCGCGGCGCGCGCGTCAACACGTAGTCGATGACGTCGGCCTTCTTGCCCGGATGGCCGATGCCGATGCGCAGACGCCAGAAATTTTCGCCGATATGCGCAATCGTGTCGCGCAAACCGTTATGGCCGCCGTGGCCGCCGCCCTGCTTCAAACGCACGCTGCCCACCGGCAAATCAAGTTCGTCGTGCGCCACCAGGATTTCCTCGGGCGGGATCTTGAAGAACTCGCTCAACTGTCTAATCGATAAGCCACTGCGATTCATGTAGGTGGTCGGCTTCAACAGAGTGAGATCCGTACCGCTGATGCTGATCCGCGCGGTCTCGCCCGAATATTTCCGGTAGTCGCGAAACTCTCCGCCGTGACGGCGCGCAAGCAGGTCCGCAAACCAGAAACCCGCATTGTGGCGGGTCACCTGATGTTCCGGGCCTGGATTGCCCAGACCGACGATAATGCGCAACGCTAAACCAGCCATCGGACGCACTCACCCAAACCTTATAAAAAGCAAGGGCCGTCAACCGACGGCCCCGCTGTACAACGCGATAAGAAGCTTACTTCTTGGCGTCTTTCTTTGCCGGTTCCTTCTTGGCTTCTTCCTTCTTCGCCGGCGCAGCCGTCTTCGCCGCATCCGCACCCGCCGCCGGAGCCGCTGCTGCTGCTCCCGCTGCCGGTGCCGCCGCCGCGCCCTCCGCCGCCGGCGCTGCCTCCGCTGCCGTGGGCTCCGGCTCTTCAGCGCGCGGGCTGTGAATCGCCACCACCGCCGCATCTTCCTTCGCCAGTTCCACGAGGACCACGCCCGCGGGAATCTTCAATTGCGATAGATGGATGCTTTCGTTGAGCGACAGCCCGGAAATGTCGACTTCGATGAATTCCGGCAAGTCCTTCGGCAAGCAGGACACTTCCACCTCGTTGCGCATATGCGAGACGATACCGCCCTGCGACTTGACGCCCGGCGCGATGGCCGCGCCGCTGAAGTGCAGGGGAATGCTGATGCGGATCTTCTCGTTCTCCTCGACGCGTTGAAAGTCGACGTGCACGACGGCGTTCTTGAACGGATGGCGCTGCACATCCTTCAAGATCGCCGCCTGCGTCTCATCTCCGACCTTCAAATTGAGGATGGTCGAGTAGAAGCGCTCATTCTCGAGCATGATCAGCAGCTTCTGATGATTCAACGTCAGGGTGCGCGCGGCAAGATGCCCGCCATAGAGTATTGCCGGAACTTTTCCGTCGTGACGCAGGCGGCGGCTCGCACCTTTGCCTTGCGTTTCGCGGAACTCGGCAACGAGTTCAAAAGAGGTCTTCATAATCTTCTCCAGTTACATCACGAACACGGCGCCCTCGCATGCGACCTTGCCAGGGCACCGACCTAATCAATGTATAGCGAGCTCACCGATTCCTCATCGCTGATGCGGCGTATGGTTTCAGCCAATAATCCCGCCACGCTCAACTGCCGGATCCGCGAACACGCCATCCCGGCCTCCGACAGCGGTATGGTGTCGGTGACCACCAATGAATCCAATACCGAGTTCGATATGCGCTCGATTGCCGAGCCTGACAATACGGCATGCGTAATGTAGGCCACCACCCTGAGCGCGCCCTCGTCTTTCAGAGCCCGTGCGGCCTGACACAATGTGCCCGCCGTATCCACCATGTCATCCACCAACACGCAGGTCTTGCCCTCGACCTCGCCGATGACATTCATCACCTTCGATTCATTCGGCCGCGGCCGGCGTTTGTCGATGATGGCGAGATCTGCATCGTCCAAGCGCTTTGCCAGCGCTCGTGCGCGCACCACACCGCCCACGTCCGGCGACACCACGATCATCTTTTCGTACTTCTGCTTCCAGACCTCACCGAGCAGCACCGGCGATGCGTACACGTTGTCCACCGGTATGTCGAAAAATCCCTGGATCTGATCCGCGTGCAGATCGACCGTCAGCAACCGATCGACCCCGGAACGGGCAATCATGTTCGCCACCAGCTTGGCGGTAATGGCGACCCGCGTGGCGCGCGGCCGCCGATCTTGGCGCGCGTAGCCGAAATACGGCACCACCGCCGTGACCCGCTTCGCCGAGGCCCGCCGGCAGGCGTCGGCCATCATCAGAAGCTCCATCAAATTCTCCGCCGGCGGATGCGTCGGCTGCAGGAGGAACACGTCGCGTCCACGAACGTTTTCCCGGAGTTCGACGCTGACCTCGCCATCGCTGAAGCGATCGACGTCGGCGCGGCCCAGCGGCACGTGCAAATGCCGGGTGATCTCCTGCGCCAGCGCGGGATTTGCATTGCCGGTGAACACGGCGATCGACAGTGAACCGAAACCATTATTTTGCGACATCGACCTTGCTCAAATTGGCTGGGGTGGAAGGATTCGAACCTCCGTATGGCGGGATCAAAACCCGCTGCCTTACCGCTTGGCGACACCCCAACTTGGAAAACCACAATCGACGAACTCGCTTTCGCTCAAGTCCGCAATCTTTCAAGCAAGGGCGAGTCGTTCATCCCGCGAGCCATTAATCCCGCAAACGCCGGCGGCAACTCACGCAATATTTCACGGCCGCGATCATAAGTTTCACAGGCCAAAAAAACGCAGGCCCCAGTGCCAGTCAGC
>DATMKO010000431.1:0-2053 GCA_035571175.1 Steroidobacteraceae bacterium
TGGACGTCGCGCGCATCGAACATTGGGTGAGCAAGGGTGCCCACATGTCGGATCGCGTCAAGTTTCTTCTCACCAGCTTCCGCAAGCAGGCCGCGTAAGGGCTACAGGGTACGATGAGCGACGATGCATCGGCGCTCATCCAACTGGGTGTGGTAGGCGCACCATTTGGCGTACGAGGTTGGGTCAAGCTTCGTTCACATACTGATCCCCCCGAACGCTTGTTGGAGCATCGCAATCTGCAGCTGGGGCGTGAGGGATCCTGGCGGACCTATCGCGTCGAGGCGAGCGGACGCAGCGGCGGGGCGCTGACCGCCAAATTGACGGGAGTGGAGGATCGGGATCAAGCGGCGGCGCTTCGAGGTGCACAAATTTGCGTGCCGCGCAGCGAGTTGCCGCAGCGAGACAGCAAGGACTTCTACCGCGCGGATCTGATCGGCTGCGAGGTTGTTAATCTCTCCGGCATTGGCTTAGGTGTCGTGCAGCATTTTGTCGAGACGCCGGCGCAGGCATTGATGGTGGTGCGCGGCGAGCAGGAATATTGGGTGCCGGCGGTGCCGAAGCATCTGAAGCGCGTGGATTTGCAGGCGCGGCGCGTGGTGGTGGATTGGGACGCCGGGAGCGTCGGCGCAGCGGAATAGGATATGCGTATTGCCGTGGTGTCGCTGTTTCCGCAAATGATCCGCGAGGCGCTGGATCACGGCGTGATCGGCAGGGCACGGGAACGCGGGGTATTTGCGGTCGACTGTTTCGACCCGCGCGATTACACGGCGGATGCGCACCGCACGGTTGATGATCGCCCCTACGGGGGCGGGCCGGGAATGGTGCTGATGGCTCCGCCGGTGCGCAGCGCGATACGCGCCGCGGCGGCGCTGCTGCCGCCGGGCAGCCGGCGCGTGTATTTAGGGGCGGACGGACGCAAGTTCGAGCAAAGCATGGCACGCGAAGCGTGCCGCTGGCCCGGTCTGGTATTGGTTGCGGGACGATATGAAGGTCTGGACGAGCGCCTCATCGAGCATGAAATCGATGAGGAATGGTCGATCGGCGATTACGTCTTGAGCGGCGGCGAACTGCCGGCACTGGTGGTCATCGACGCGATCGTGCGCCTGATGCCGGGAACACTGGGCAGTTCGGAATCGGCGCTGCAGGAGTCGTTCAGCGACGGTTTGGTGGATTGGCCGCATTACACCCGGCCGCAGGCGTTGGATGGGCACGCGGTGCCCGCCGTGCTAGCGTCCGGTGATCACGCGGCGATTTATCGCTGGCGGTTGCAGCAGGCGCTCGGCCGCACCTGGCTGCGCCGGCCGGAGCTGCTTGAGCTGCGCGGCATGAGCGACGAAGAGCGGGAATTATTGGAAGAATTCAAGATTGAACGTGCGAGGCAATAGTTATGAACAAAATCATCCAGCAACTGAATGGCGAGCGCGCGACGCGCAAGATTCCGGACTTCAATCCGGGCGATACCATCGTCGTGCAAGTCAAAGTGGTGGAAGGTGAGCGCGAGCGCGTTCAAGCCTACGAAGGCGTGGTGATTGCCAAGAAGAACCGCGGCATCAATTCCTCGTTCACCGTGCGCAAGATTTCGCATGGCGAGGGCGTCGAGCGTGTGTTCCAGACCTTCAGCCCATCGATCAGCGAAGTCAGCGTCAAGCGCCGCGGCTCGGTGCGGCGTGCCAAGCTGTATTATCTGCGCGATCTGTCAGGCAAGGCAGCGCGCATTGATGAGAAGATCTGAGCACTGAATGAGCGCCGGATCCGCTCTCAAGGGATTCTTCGGGCTGGTCTGGCGAATCCTCGATGGCACGCGCAAGGTCCTGCACCTGGCGCTGTTGTTGGTGGTATTTGGCTTCATTCTTGCGGCGCTGCATACCTCGATTCCAATAGTGCCGCACACCGCGGCGCTGCTCATCGCGCCGCAAGGCGAATTGGTCGAGCAGCTGGCGGAAGATCCGCTGCGACGCGCCGTCGGCGAAGCCTCGGGTGGTCCGGCTCCCGAAACCCTGCTCAGAGACGTGACCGAAGCGATCGCCTTCGCCAAGTCCGATTCGCGGATCAA
>DATMKO010000432.1:0-3889 GCA_035571175.1 Steroidobacteraceae bacterium
GAAGAATTAGGCTATCGATACCGCTGCGCGATTGGGTCGAAAAGGCGCTCGCCGTTCCTGGTTTTCGGTTCACTCCGCTAGACGCCGCCGCCGCGGCCGAGAGCACGTTGCTGCCGGGTGATCCGCATGCAGACCCCGCCGACCGATTTCTGATCGCGACTGCACGAACCATGGGGCTAGCCTTGGCCACCCGCGATGAGCACATTCTGCACTACGGAAAGCTGGGGCACTTGCGCGCAGTTGCGCTGTAGGGCTTTAAGTCGGATTCACCAAGATTCCGACAAACAGCAACTCGCCGCTCAGATCGTCGCGAATGGCGTAAAAGAACGGACGATCCATGGTCATCGTGAATAGCGGCGCCACGATGGCGGTGGGGCCGACGGTGACGGTGGTGCCCGCCGCTGCGACAGTGCCGGTCTCATCGACCTCGACCACGGTCTTGTGCTCGACATCCGACACGCAAACGCTCGGCGCAAGCGCGGAGAAATCCGCCATGTTGCTGGAACAGAGCGCTATCCCCATGCCGAGAGAACTCAATGCCGGCGGCAGTGAGACGCCGTACGTGGCCGTGAATTTAGGTAGTGCAATACTTCCTTGCGTCATCTGTGCTTGGCCCACCCAGCCGCTGATAGCCGCGGGGGTGATGCTGGCGGCAAAGCTGCTCAAGCTCACGGCGGAATTCGGCAGCACAATCAGCATGCTGAAGCGGCCCTGGCCGTAGGGCAAGCTGACGGCTTGGAAATTGCTGCCTTGCAAGTAAGCATAGCTGCCGCTTTGATGCATCATCTGGCTCGACACCTGAGTGCCGTCGCCTAAGGTGAATTGGGCGGTGGCCGTCTGGCTGGGATCGAAGGCCGTGGACCACTGGCCCTTGAAATAGATGGTGTTGGCGATGACCGCGACCACCGAGGAGTAATCGGCGGCGGGAAGAATATTGGTGATCAAGCCGTTGGTCTCTGCGGAAGCCCAGGCGTTCACATCGGCGGGCGCGCCCGACAAATCCCCGACCGTGGCGCCGTAATAGGTCTGATCGGTTTGCGTGAAGGACGCCAACACGGGGTTGTTGCTGAGATGCATCCACAGCGAATTGGCGACGATGATTTGCACCTCGGGATCAGGATTGAGCAACGAGGCCTGCAGCGCCGCGTTGGCATTGTTCAGGTCCTGGGTGCTCAAGGACCCGAGTTGCAGCGTCTGTGCCATGGCTTGCTGCGTCGTGCCGGCGGCCCCGTTATAGAGAATTTGCAATGCCATTGCGACATTGATCGGCGAGATCGCCACGTTGCCGGTTGTCCCGGCAATCAAGGTCTGGAACAAGTTCAGCCCGAATGCATTGTCGGCGGTGGCGATGGCGGGATTGACCGTGGTGCCGGCGCTTTCCGCCTGAACCACCGCAGGCGGCGTGCTGCTCGATGAATTCGCCCCGGGAATCGCCGGGTCGGAGCTCATCGTCATGTTGACCGACCCTCCGCCGCATCCGGCCAGTACTGTGGCCGCGAGCAGTAAGCCGATCGCAGTGCTCTTGGGTAAGTTGCCGATGTGGAGTCTCATTGGGTCCTCCTGGTAGCCGCGGGCATAAGTTGTTCTGCTTGTTATTTAATTCTAAACGCGCGCGATTCGCGGTTGGCCGCAATTTTTGTCGCAGTTCGACGACGTGGAATTTTGCCGCGCAGCAGCGCGCTGCCAGGCTCTTAAGAAGATCGGCCGGTCCGGCAGCGCCGGGTAAATTCGCGCCGATCCGATTCGGTGTCGAGTTCCGTCGCCAGGCGGCTCAGGAGATCTTCCACCCCGGCGGCGCGCAGCGCGGCTTGCCTGACCAGGTGTTTGGCCAGCGGGCCTATGTAACCCGCCAGCTGCCGCTCGATGTGCAGCATTTCGGCCGGGTCGAAAATCGGGGAACTCACCGTCACGGCACCCGCAGCCGCCGCGAGGGGGGCCGTCATCATGGGCCGCGCCGTCACGGCGGGCGGCACGCCCAGCTGCGATTTCAGGTAGGCGCAGAGCCGCGCGTAGTGCGGTTCCCGCGGCGGCGGAAAAGCATCCATCCAATGCTGCGCGCTCAAAAAATATTCAAGACTCTTGGAGGGCAGCACATTCTCGATGCGAAACGGCAAAATGCACAGATTCTTGTGCACCGCCCTTTCCACCTCGCGGCGCACCTGCGGCGACTCGTTGCTGTTGGCGGAGAACACCAGAATCATGGTGCGCGCGCTGGAAATGGCATCGATGATCTCGGCAGCCCAATCCGCCGACGGCGCTATATCGCGCGGCGCGATCCAGCACTCTAACCCCGCGCCTTCGACCCGCTCCACCAGCTCGTACGCGCAGGCTTGATCCGGCTGCGAATAGCTGATGAAGACGTCGCGCGCCATGCTCAACTCCCAAGCAAGCGCAGAGCTTTCTCGAGACTCTTGCGCATGCGATCGAAGGATCGACTCAGGGCCAACAATTCCGCCGCGCCGTGCCGCGGAAATTCCTCCGCGGACTCATCGCCGAGACTCAATTGATCGGCGATACGCGCGATCTTGCGGACCGGCCGCAGCAGCTGCAGATAGAGCAGTGCATTCAGCGCCAGGATAACAGCGGCAAATACCGCGATCATGGAGACCATGAATGCGCGAAAGGCCCTGTCGGCGTTGGCGGTTGCGCTGGCGAACGGCACCGAAACCACCTGGGCGCCGACGATTTCACTCGGCTGCCAGCCATAGCCGTTGTCGCTGCCGTAGCGGGCCACGAGACTTCGCGGCGCGGCCGAGGGCACACTGTGGCAGGTCATGCACTCCGGCTCGGTGCGGATGGGGCGTGCCAGATACAGTGATTTGCCCATCGGCGTATCGCGCTCGCCGACCATTTCATCTGCGTGCGGATCGTTTCGGAAGCGCTGAATGATATCGCCCTCCCAATCCGCGGCGCGATCGCGCGGGTTCGTCGGGTTGAGAGTTGCCTCTTTGTAGGTGAACTGCGGGTGCCGCTCGCGCAGATGCAAAAAATTCTGCGTCGCTGCATAGAAGGGAATGCTTTGCGGAGGGAATTCCTCCTTCATGCGCTCGGCGAGCAGCGGGTCGATTTCGTTGGCCGTATAGGTGCGCACCGCGGTCGCACTGTCCAGCATCAAACCAGCCTCGGCGAGCACGTCATGCCGCGCGTTGTCCTCGAGAATGGTCCGGCAAACATATCCCGCAATTGACGCGGCGATCACAAACGCGGCCAGCAGCACGGCGTTGAATCTTACGGCCAAGCTCATCTACTTCGCGCCCGCAAAATTTCGCTCCAGATCGTCGCGCGTCGATTTGATGTGCGCGTGAATCAGCGCCCGCACTTCCTGCGATTTCCCCGCTCTCCAGGCCTTCAGCAGCAGCGCATGCTCGCGCGCCGCGCGTTTGACGCGGCCCTCGGGCCGCAGGTGGGCTTGGACGTAGCGCTGCGCCAGAGTATGCAACCGGCTCAAGATCTCGGCCGCGACCGGCTGCAAGCGCGGCACGATGAGCAGCAGGTGAAAAGCGCGGTTCAATTGACCGGTCGAGGAGAATTCCTCGGCGGCCGTGGCTGCGTTCAATTGCTCGAGCGCCTGGCACGCCGCCGCGTGATCCGCCGGCGTCGCGAGTCTGGCTCCTCGGGCCACCGCGGCCGGCTCGACCCGCAGACGCAGGCTGAAGACCTCCTGCAGTTCAGCGCTCGCCAGCGGACGCACTTGAAAGCCGCGATTCGGAAAGATGTCCACCAGGCCTTCGGATTGCAGCTGCACCAGCGCTTCGCGCACCGGGATCTTGCTGGTGCCGAATTCGGAGGCAAGAATGTCTTGGCGCAGCGCCGAACCCGGCGCGTAGGTGCCGGCAAGGATGCGGTCGCGGAAGCGCACGATCAGCTGGCTGGTCATCGATTGTACGAG